>DASQJS010000077.1:0-14335 GCA_035630995.1 Steroidobacteraceae bacterium
GTTACGCATGAGCTGCCAGACCGTTCCGCTCGCGCCGTGGCTGCGCCAGGTGCTGCTGTCGTGTCCGCCGCACGAGCGACGCGTCAACACCGTGCAGCAGGACGGCATCGAAACCGCGTGGATGGAACCGCGGCTCATGGAACTCGCGCTCAGCAACCTGCTGGCCAATGCCCTGCGCTACGCGAAGCAGAAGGTGAACATCACCGTCATGCGCGACAGGGATCTGTATCGCCTCGTGGTCGAGGATGACGGCGAGGGCATTCCGGAAAGCGATCGCCAGGCGATCTTCCGCGCTTTCACGCGCCTCGATAACAGCCGCAACCGCGACACCGGTGGATTCGGCCTGGGGCTTGCCATCGTCGCGCGCATCGCATCGCTGCATCGCGGGCGGGTCATCGCCGAGGCCAGCACCAGCCTCGGCGGCGCGAGGTTGGCGCTCGAGTGGCCTGATCAGACGTAGGGCAGCGCACCCATCGCCGAGTAGTGCTCATTGAGAGTGCGCAGTTTGGCCATGTCCGGCTGGCTGATTTCGAAATCGAAGACGTTGAGGTTCTCGCGCTGATGTTGCGCGTGGTTCGCCTTGGGCAGCGCCACCACCCCGAGCTGCAGGTTCCAGCGGAGCAACAGTTGTGCCGGGCTCTTGCCGTAGCGCGCCGCCATGGCGCAGAGCTTGTTGTCGTTCAGTCGTTGCGCGCGCGTGAGCGGGCTCCAGGCCTGGATCACGATGTCGTTTTCGCGACAGAAGTCGAGCATGTTCGGGCTGTGCCCGAACGGACTCCACTCGATCTGGTTCACCGCGGGCAATTCGCCGGTGCGATAGACCAGCTCTTCTATCTGCTCGATGGAGTAGTTGCACACACCGATGTCGGTCACCAGCCCCAGCCGCTTGGCGCGCCGCAGACCCTGCCACAGCGATTCACCGACGCCGCGTTCCGGCGGGCGATGGATGAGCACGAGGTCGGCGTACGGCTGCTTGAGCTCGGCAAGATTGGCGCGCGTCGCCTCGAAGGCGTCACCCGTATTCTCGATCTTGGTCACGAGGTAGATCGCCTCGCGCGGAACATCACTATCCCGCAGCGCTTCACCGATGCCGCGCTGGGTGTGGTAATCACCGGAGGTATCGAACATGCGGTAACCGGCCTCGAGAGCCTGCGTCACCGTTTCGACGGTGTGGTGTTTCAGTTGATAGGTCCCGAGACCGATCACCGGCATCTGCCGGCCGCTGATCAGCGTCACCGACGGCAGGGTCGCCGACGGTAGCCTCTCGCGCTCTGATATTGAATCGAAGGTTTGCTGCGTGCGCTGCAGCGCGCGTATTGAGGCTGACATGCGGACAAGGCTATGGACTCGCGGGCAGCGCGGCTATCGTCGTGAATACGTAGGCATCGGTTACACTTTAGTATGACTACTCTGCCCCCCTGCCCAAAATGCAAGTCCGCCCTTTCCTACGAAGACGGCGTCATGCTCGTATGCCCCGAATGCGCACACGAATGGTCGAAAGAGACCATCGTCGCGGCCGATAGCGCTACCGCCGTGCGCGACGCGCACGGCAACGTGCTCAACGACGGCGACAGCGTCACCGTCATCAAGGATCTGAAAGTGAAAGGCTCATCGTCGGTGGTGAAGGTGGGCACCAAGGTGAAGGGCATTCGCCTCGTCGAAGGCGATCACAACATCGACTGCCGCATCGAAGGCATCGGCGAGATGAAGCTGAAGTCGGAGTTCGTGAAGAAAGCCTGAGGGCGAACGCAGAAAAGCGCCGGCGGTCCATCGCCGGCGCTGCCCTAACAACGGTCATTGATCAGTAACGATCGTCGCCCTTGCCACCGCGTCCATCGCGGTCACCGTCTGCAAGCAGTCCCGCAGCGAACCAGGCTCCCGGAGTCGCCGGCGTACCCGTGGTCGGATTCGCAGGTGTCACGGAACGGATCAGCAACACCGGACGGTTGTCGACGGTGTCGCCGCAATTGAGCGGCGGCGTCGCGCCCGTGGCGTCGATGAGCTTGCCGCGCACCGAGAAGTCGCCGTCTTCATCCAGATCGACCGGCTCGGAGTTGAACGGCGTGAGGATCAGCGCGGCCGACGCCGCCGGCGGCACCGGAACATTGCGGCAGAACAGCGAGAGGATCACCTGGCGCGGGCCCGCGCGGGTGCCGAGTCCATCACCGCCGAGCAGCACCACACCTTCGCCGCGTCCGCGGATGTCACCGTTGGTCTTGATGGTGACATCGAGCGAGGTAATGCCCCAGGGCGCGCCGCCCGGCGCAACACCGGCGACCGTGTTCAGCGTGGGAACGCCCGCGGCGGAACGGAACACCTGGTTGCCCGTGCCGTGGTCAAACTTGAAGAGAACGGAAGAGTTGCCGCCGCCGTGCGCAGCCGCGGTCCCCGCCGCGGCCAGGGCCGCGATGGCCAGAAAACTTGGGAACTTCATTGGAGGCTCCTGCCTTGTTTGTTGTTACCCCGATGAGTAACAGGCGCCCCCGATCAGGTTCCTTTATGGCTCGCGTTGTTGCGGCGGGCCGGTCATCGGTGCATCCGGACTCGGCTTGGGCGGCGCAGGACGCACTAGCTTGCGGATCGCCAGTCGTGCGGAACTCGCGCGTCGACTGAAGTGCTCCCTGAGAGCCTCCAGCGTGCTGGGTGAATTTTCCATTTGAACCTCGTCGGCCTCGAGCGCCTCGCCACCCGCAGGGTTGCCGGGATCCACGCTCGATGTAACCAGCCAACGTACCTGCCGGGGCGCTTCCTGTCGGTGCGCCAACGTACCGATGGCTCGCGGCGCGACGCGATATCAGCGCGGCAGCGTCACCGTGAAGCGGCTGCCACCACCGGGGAGCACCTCATACGACACGTCGCCCTCGTGCGCGCGCGCAATCTTCTTGACGATGGCGAGCCCGAGGCCCGCGCCGCTCGAACTTGTGGCGGTGCTGGCGCGATGGAACGGCTCGAAGATCCGCTCACGATCGATGAGCGGAACACCGCCGCCGGCATCCTCGACGACGATTCGTGCGTGCTGTGCATCGCTTTCGATGCGCACGCCGGTTGCGCCACCAGCATGAATGCGCGCATTTTCCAGCAGGTTCCGCACCAGGCGCCGCAGCAGCATCGCGTCCGCGTTGATGGTCACCGCCTCGCCGCTGGCCTCGACATCGAAGTACGCGGCTTCTTCGGCCGCAAGCGCCAGCAGGTCGACCGACTCCTCCCGTTGCACACCGCTCGACGCATCGAGGCGGCTCGACAGCAGCATTTCGCCAATGAGCGCGTCAAGCTCGGCGATGCTGCGTGCGATCTCGGCATTCGTCCTGGGATCCGTGCCCGCCACGCGCTCCAGGCCCAGGCGAATGCGCGCCAATGGCGTGCGCAATTCGTGGGAGCAGTTGGCCAACAGCATCTGGTGCGCGTGTACGAGCTTTTCGATGTGCTCGGCGGATTCATTGAAACTCTTCGCGAGCGCCGCCACTTCGTCGCGCCCTTCGACCTTCACGCGCGAGGCAAGATTGCCGGCGCCGAATTGCTGAACGCCCGTCTGCAAGCGAGCCAGTCGCGCCGTGATTCCCCGTGTGAGTGGATACGTGAGCAACGCCAGAAATGCGGCGATGGTAGTCAGCAGAAGTCCCATGTGCAGGCCGTACGCCAGGATGCGATGGCGTGGATGCACGATCAGGCGGCTGCCGTCGGCGAGCCGGTGGTTGTACGTTGGCCCGTCGCGCGTGATCAGCCAATTGGAATCTGCAATCTGCGCGGGCGTCAGCGTTGGCGCGTGTCTGCCGACGTTTAAGAGCATCGAACCTTGCGCGTCGAATATCGCCACATCGGAGTTCGCCTGGTATCCCAGCGAGGCGAGAATCTCGCGCGTGCTCTCGAGATCATGCCTGCGAGCGTCGAGCATCGTGGCGGCGAGACCCGTGGCGCTTTCAATGCCACTCAATGCCAGGCGCGGCGGCCCAAGATGGTGAAACACCATTGCGCATGCGATCAGGAACACCACCAGCGTTCCGACGATCGCCAGGTAGAGCTTGAGATGGAGCCTGCGCAACTAGCGGTCCTGCTCTTTCGCGAACACGTAGCCCGCGCCGCGAAGCGTGAGAATGCGGCGCGGCCGCTTCGGATCGTCTTCGATGACGGCGCGCAGGCGCGAGATGTGCACATCGATCGACCGGTCGAAGTCCTCGAGGGATTCGCCCCGCGTGAGGTCCATCAACGCCTCGCGCGACAGAACGCGGCCGGCGCGCTCCGCCAGCGACAGCAGCAGCGAGAACTGGTGGCCGGTCATGGTCTTTCGGTGACCATCGAGGCGCACTTCGCGTGCGCCTTTGTCGATCTCGAGCCGGCCGAAGCGGAGCACGTCGACCGAGCCCGGCGCATGGCGGCGCCGCAGGATGGCGCGCAGCCGCGCCAGCAGTTCGCGCGGCTCGAAGGGCTTGGGTAGATAGTCATCGGCGCCGAGCTCGAGGCCGACCACGCGGTCGAGCGGATCGCCGCGCGCGGTGAGCATGAGCAGGGGGATGTCCGATTTCGCGCGGATACTGCGGCACACGTCGAGGCCGTCGGCGTCGGGCAGCATCAGGTCGAGAATGACCGCGTCGAAATCCTCCGCCGCGATGAGGCGCATCGCCTCGGCGCCGTTCGGCGCAAGTCCCAGCCGAAAGCCCGCCTCGCCCAGATAGTCGGCGACCATCGAGGCGAGGCGTGCATCGTCTTCAACCAGCAGTACTCGCGCAGTCATGAGCTGCATATTGCGCCCGCTGACTTGTCGCAGGCTAGCCGCGGTGGTGCTCCTCGATCTGCTTCGCGAGCGCCGCGCGTTGTTCCGGAGTCAACACTTCGGCGGCATCGCTGATCGCAGTGACCAGGCGCTTCGAGGCTTCATCGAACGACTTGATCTGGCCGGCGCGCAGCGCTTCGAGCCGCGAGCGATCGATGCTCGGCGCGGTGATCGCTTCGTGGAACTGCTTGAACGCTGCGGAATGCGATTCGTGCGCGGCCTTCATGTCGTCGAACGCCGGCTTGAGAATGCCTTCGATCTGCGCCTTCTGCGCGTCCGACGCGCCGATCCTGGTCAGCATCGCCTGCATGTGCTCGAGGTGCCGCTGCGAGTTGCCGGACATCGGGCCGTGATGGCCGCCACCCGAGTGCGCATAAGCCAGCGCGCCTCCGGCGATCGCGACCAGCGACGCGACGATGGCAATGAGGCCAACGCGGCGACGCTTTGGATTGGAAAGTAGCTCAGTCATGGGTCGTACTCCGTGTGTGTCAGGGCGGAAGCAGCCTTGCTCAGCGTCGTTTCCCCCTGATCGCGCGTGTGTAAAGTTTTGTAAAGCCCGGGGCCCGCAGGACGAAATCCGTTTTTTTTGGTTCATCTACGAAGACCTTCGTTGACAGTACGAAATACTTCGTAGTAGCTTTGCCCCCATGAAAGCAGACACGAAATACCACCCCACGCCCTCGGAGCTCGCGATCCTCCAGATCCTCTGGTCGCGCGGCCCTTCCACGGTTCGCGAAATCCATGAAGAGCTCGCGAAGGAAAAGGACGTCGGATACACCAGCGCGCTCAAGTTCCTGCAGATCATGACCGGCAAGGGGCTCGTCACGCGCACTGAAGACCAGCGCGCCCACGTTTATTCAGCGAACCAGCCTGCCGAAAAAACCAAGCAGCAGTTCGCGGCGGATGTGCTGAAGCGCGTATTCCACGGATCCGCCAGCCAGCTCATGCAACACGCCCTGTCCGGCCGGCGCGGCTCGAAAAAGGAAATCGACGAGATGCGCCAGATGCTCGACGAATTCGAAAGGAAACTCCCATGACACCGACTACTGAACTCATGCGCACGCTCGCGTGGTCATTGCTGCACTTCCTGTGGCAGGGCGCCGCCATCGCTGCCGTCGCCGCGGCATTCATGTTCGTGTTCCGCAAGCCGGCGACGCGTTACCTGGTCGGCATCGCCGCACTCGCGCTGATGCTGGTGTCATTCGGAATCACGTTCACGCTCATCAGCGGCTCTTCCGGAGCCGCCGCTGAAGTTTCCGCTGCAGGGGCGCCAGCCGCCGCCTCGCTCTCCTCCCTTGGAGCACATGCAAGCCCGGACTTTCACCTGGGCGAGCAAGCGGCTGTTTCTTCCGAAGGCGGATTTCTCTGGATCGCGCGCACCTGGCTGGCCGGCGTCTTCGTGTTCGCACTGCGAATTGCATTCGGCCTCCTGGTGATCGAACACCTGCGCCGGCGCAATCTCATCGCGCTGCCCGATGCGTTGGTAGATCGCTTCCGGGCGCTACAGCGCCGTCTCGGCATTCGCCGCAACGTTCGCTACGCGGAATGCCACTCCCTCAGCGTTCCCGCGGTCATCGGTTTCTTCCGGCCCATCGTGCTGCTGCCGATGCGCGCGCTGACCGGCCTCACCCCCGAACAACTCGAGGCCGTCATCGCGCATGAACTCGGGCACATCAAGCGCTTCGATGTCGCCGTGAACTTCTTCCAGGTCATCGCCGAATCGCTGTTCTTCTTTCATCCCGCCGTGTGGTGGCTCAACAAGCGCATCCGCGCGGATCGTGAGGATTGTTGTGACGACGTCGCCATCGCCACGTGCGGCGGCACCGTCGGTTATGCCCGTGCGCTCGCCACCATGGAGAGCTGGCGGGACGTGCCGAGTTTCGCCATGGCCGCCACGGGCAGCCCGGTGACCGCGCGCGTCGCGCGCCTGCTCGGCGTCAGCACTAACAAAGGCGGCGGACGCACGGCCGGCATGGTGACGGCTTCGCTGGTGCTTGCCACCGCGCTCATCGCCGGCGCGGTTTCGCTCGGCGTCGCACACCCCGCGATGGCCCAGAACACAGTGTCGCTGGAACAGCTGGTCGTCCAGGCCGAAGTTGCGGTCACGCCTGCGCCAAAGGTTTCGGCGCAACCAGCCGCATCTCCAGAGCCAGTCCCGGCAGCGGAACCGGCACCGCGTCCGGCAAGCCCGCCGGCACCCGCGGTCGCTCCAAAACCGCCGCGTGAGCCAAAGCCCGCGCGCCCGGCAAATCCCGCGGCACCACCGGCACCGCCCGCTGCGCCAAGCGCAGTCTCGTACATCGCGGAGATGAAGTCCTCGGGCTTCGACAACCTCGATGTCGACAACCTGATTGCGATGAAGGTCCACGGAATCACACCCGAATACATTCGCGAGATTCGGAGCATCGGCTTCGAGCCGGATGCGGAAGGCCTCATCGCGCTGAAAGTCCAGGGAGTGACACCGGAGTACGTTCGCGACATGCGCGCGCTGGGTTTCAATCCCGGCGTGGACGATATCGTGGCGATGAAGGTCCAGAACGTGACCCCCGAGTACGTGAAGGAGATGCGCGCGAAAGGCCTGAACGCCGGTGTCGACGACCTCATCGCCATGAAGGTTCACGACGTCACGCCCGAGTATCGCCAGGCGCTCGAACGCGCGGGCTTCAAGCTCGACACCTCCGAACTCATCGAGGCGAAGGTCATGGACATCACGCCGGAATTCGTCAAGCAGGCGCAGGCGCACGGCTTCAAGAATCTCAGCATCGACCAGTTGATCCAGCTCAAACACGCGGATGTGCTCTGACATGAAAACTCGAACGACGGCATTCCTGGCCCTGGTGTTCTGCGCATTCACGCTCGGGTTCGCGCCCGCGGCGAGCGCCGCCGAGGAGTTCAAGGGCAACTGGACGATCAGGTCGTCGAAGCAGCCCGGGCAGGTTCAATTCGGCTTGATCCATCATCGTGACGGCGGCAGACATCACAGCGAATCGGATTGGCCGGTCAGCGAGTTCAAAGGTCTCGATCTCGCGACGAAGGCCAGACACGATGTGAAGTTCGACATCATGCGTGACGCCGGCCGCATCGACTGCGAGGGTTACCTCAACAACGGCGAAGGCGCCGGCACCTTCGGCTTTGTGGCCGATGCGCAATATCCCAAGGCCATGAATGCGCTGGGCTTCGACGGCATCAACGAGGAAATGCAGTTCGCGATGGCGCTGCACGACGTATCGCTCGACTTCGCCAAAGCGGTCAAGGGCGAAAAGTTATCCGGCCTCACCACCGATATGCTCATGGCGTTTCGCATTCATGGCGTCACACCGCAGTTCATCCGCGAGATTCGTGCCGCTGGCCTGACAACCAGCGACAGCGACAAGCTGGTGGCATTCCGCATCCATGGCGTCACGCCGGAGATGGTGCGCGAGGTTCGCAAGTCGGGCCTGACGGTGAGCGAGGACGAGCTCATCGCGTTCCGCATTCACGGCGTGACGCCGGAATTCATCGCCAAGGTCGAGAAGCTCGGCTACCAGGATGTCGAGCCGGATCAATTGGTGGCGATGCGCATCCATGGCGTGACGCCGGAATACATCGCCGACATGAAGGCACGCGGGCTGAAGAACCTGACCGTCGACCAGCTGGTCAACCTGCGCATCCACGGTCTCAATTAGCTAGCCCGTGAAGTACGCGTGTGACAGCGCCGTGATGCGGCGGCGCAGCTGCTCGTCCGCACTCACGCCGGGCTTCGGAACCAGCCATGCGCGCTGCGTGTCGCTCAGGGCCTGCGCGGCCGGCTGCCCGCTCGTGAAACGCGTGTAGAAATCCTCGGCGAACTGCTGGGCAAACACATCTTCGATGGGCGCCAGCGTGGCGATGACGCCGCGCGCGCCTGCGCGCAGGAACGCGCGCTGCAGTCCGGGCATGCCGGCGGCATACTGCGGCGGGCCGATGGCACTCTCGCAGGCGCTGAGGAACACCAGTCCGACGTCGCCGCGCCAGGCCTGCACCTGGCCCGCGGTGAGATAGGTGGACTTGCCGTTCACGTCGGTGGCAGGCAGCACGAGCAGGGAAGCAATGGGCTGGCGAAGATCGGCGAGTGCGTGCGTGGCGAAGTGCACCACGTCCGCGCCGCTCGACCAGATGTCGCGCAGCGCCATGCCCGTGCCGTCCGCGCCCGTGAATAGTTTGACCTTCGCCGAATTGTCTTTGGCGGTGAACAGATCCGCCGCGATGCGGATCTCTTTCGTTGCCGCCTGCAGCCTCGGCGCCGGATCGGCGGTCGCCGCGCGATACGTTCCGCTGCCGCTCGCGAGCGCCACGAACCGATAGGGGCGTGCATGCTGGGCGCGCAACGATTCTTCGACGTCGAACAGCGAAGTGATCATCGAAACGACGTGGGTTTCCGCCAACCGCAGTTGCGTGTTGGTTGGTGAACGTAATGCAGGGAAAGGGATGCTGGCGATGCGACCTTCGGCGACGATTTCGACCGCAGTGGTCCTGTCCGGCAGCAGTCCGGCGGGCATCAGTACGGATGAGATCTGCTCGATCGCCACTTCTATCTCGCGCGATCTGGTCTGCACGTCCAGCTTCGAGAACGCGGCCAGTTGCGCCTCCAGGTCTCTGCGCGCAGGCGCCAGCACCGTCACGCGCGTGCCGGATGCACCGCGCACCACCGCGTAGACGCGCTTACCACCGAGCGCATAAGAAATTTGCGCCGCGCCGGGCGCGATGGCGCGCCAGTTACGATTCTCGCGCGGCGTATTCGCGGCCGCACGCGCCTGCTTCGCCGCCGCCGAGGTGCGCACGCTGTCGAGCTCAGCGTGCAGATGCGCCATGGCGCTCTGCAGTTCGTGCAGGTCCGCATTCTGCGTTGCGTCGCGCTCCGTCTTTTCCAATGCCGCGATCCGCAGGCTCTTTTGCCCCATCTCCTCCAGCAACTTGTCGACGTGAGCGGTGGTCGCGGCGTCGAGCTGCCCGACGCGCAATGCGCCAAAACTTTCGTAGCGTGCCCGCTCCAGCCGCCGCAGACCCGCCACTTCGCGTGCCGACGCGTTCCGGAAAATGCCCGGGCCACTGGTCGCCGCTTCCGCGAAGATCACATCGAGATAGCCACGAAAGGCGAGCTGCTCGTCGTACGTCAGCACCGAGCGCGCTTCGCTGCTCGCGCTGCGCTCGCGATATTCCTGAGCCATCGCGAACACCTTGTCGAAGCCCTCGAGAGCTTCTGCGTTCCGTCCGAGCCGCGCGTCCAGCTGGGCTCGAATGCGAACCGCGTAGATGATGCTGCGCATGTCGTTCACGGCCAGGCTGGTGGCCATCCCCTCGGATATGAGCTTCGACGCTTCCTCGAGATCCGCGGGTGTGTACTTGTCGTACTCGAAGAGGAATTGCGCCAGGCCCAACTTTCCGTCGGTGTAGACGTGGTGCATGGGGTCGTGCAGGTCCACTGCCAGCGCCTTGCGATACTCGGCGATGGCGCCGGGGTAGTCCTGGATGCGGTAGTAGTCGAGTCCCAGATCCAGATGCGTGCGCACCTGAGGGACGGGCGCCGGCGCCAGTCGTACCGCTTCCCGGTGCAACTCGAAGGCGCGCTTCATGTTGTCATCGTTGCGCGCCGCCTGGCCAGCCGATGCCAGGGCCTCGACGTAGGCCGCCACGTCCTTTCCATCGCGCGCGAGCCTGAGCGCCTCTTCCCAGAACCCGGTTGCCTGCAGCAGGTCCCCGCGATTCTGATAAACATAGCCCAGACCCTGAAGTGCGCTCGCCTCCTCGGCGCGCAACCCGTACTCGCGGGCCAGCGGCCGGGCCTTCAGCAGCAGTTGCGTGCCTTCGTCGGGTTGCCCGGAGAATGTGAGTGCCCGCCCCACCGACAGATATGCGTTAACGCGCAGCTCGGGGTCCGTGATCCTGTCCATCTCGGGCGCCAGCACCTCCAGCGCACTCGCCGCTTCGGCGAACCGGCCTTGTTCTACCAGTACCAGCCCCAGGTTCCAGCGCATCTCGCGGTCGCCCGCGACGTAGCCGCTCGATTCGAACATGGCGCGCGCCTGCTCGAAATGTTTGTTAGCCGCGTCTGCCTGCATCATCTTGACGTCGAGATGACCCAGCGAGCCGATGGCGCGCGCACGCTCGATGGGTCCTAACGGCGAAGTGCTTGCGCTCAAGGCCTCGAGACCCTGGATCGCCAGCTTCATGGCCTCTTCTCCCGTGGGGTTCTTCGCCTCGCGATCGTCGGACATCTCGCCCAGCGCGAGCGCCTCCACGTATTTCGCGCGCGCTTCGTAGAGCGCATCGGGTTTGGGCAGCTTTGCGAATGCCGCCGCGGCACGCTGAGCCTCCGCACGCGCTTCACGCCAGTCGATGCTGAAGATGTAAAACATCCGCGCCTTGATGAGACGCGCTTGTGCCGCGAGCGCTGCATCCCCATTCGCACCTTCGAATCCATCAATTGCGCGCTGTATGGCGGGCAAACCCAGCTTGTTGGCAGCGTCCGCCCTGAAGGTCGCGTCCGTGGCAGCCGTCCAGGCGCCGAATGCCGCGAGTTGCGCCTTGTACTTCGGATCCTTGACGGCACGCGCCGAGTATTGCCGCACTCGCAGGTGAACCTTGCCGGCCTGGGTTGCGTCTTGGGGCGCATCGAGCGCCACGCGAACACGCGATCCCTGGGGGACCTCCAGCGACGCAAGCTCGACGCCGGCGCCGGTCAGGTTGTTTTCCACTTCGACGGGTTTTGGCGCCCCTTCACCAATCGCTGTGAGGCTGAGCTTTACGTTCGTGAGGTTCTCGTCGACGATCGCGACCAGAATGGAGTCGTCCTCGACGGTGATTTCGCGGTCCGCCAGGTCGACAAACGTGTCGGCCTGGCGCACGAGTGTCACGTCCTCGTCGAGCACCAACGTGCCATTGGGCACCTTCGGTTGCGGCGTGCAAGCGCACAGCAGAGCCACGGCGAACGCCGTCAGCCAGTTATTTGCATTCATCCCTGAAGCCTCCCCGAAGACGGGGAAAGCTTAATGGAGATCGGTGGAAAAGGGGACGCTGGCAGGCGCTATCTAGCGGCGCGCCGGCCGCGAAATTCGGTATGTTTGCCACATGAGTCTTCGCGGATCCTTCCTGCCGCAAACCAATATCGCGCTGTTCCTAGACGTGGATGGCACCTTGTTGGAGATTGCAGCCACGCCTCAGGATGTGCGCGTCCCCGCGGCGCTTCGCAATACGCTGCAGCTTGCGGCCAGGCGCGAGGATGGCGCGCTGGCTTTGATCAGCGGCCGCACGATCGCCGAGCTCGACCGCCTGTTCGCGCCCCTGGTGTTCCCCGCCGCCGGCCAGCACGGCGTCGAAACCCGCGACGCCGAGGGCAACGTGTCCCTGCCCAACATCGAGGCCGGGCAACTGGATCCGGCGCGCGAGGTCATCCGCGAGCTCATCCGGCATTACAAAGGCCTGCTGTTGGAAGACAAGGGATCGGCGCTGGCGGTACATTTCCGGCAGGCGCCGCAGCACGAACGGGCCGCCATGGAAGTGATGGGAGAGCTCGCGAACCAGCTGCGAGACAAGTTCGTGCTGCGCGATGGCAAGTTCGTCATGGAACTCACGCCGCGCGGCTATTCGAAGCGCGGTGCAATCGAATCGTTCATGCGCCAGCCGCCGTTTGCAGGCCGCATCCCCTTGTTCATCGGCGACGACGTCACCGACGAAGAGGGATTCGAGGCAGTCAACGCGCTTGGTGGCTATTCGGTACGCGTCGGCGACCTGGCGGCCACGGCGGCGAAGTTTCGCTTCAGCAGTGTTTCGGCCGTGGTCGCGTGGCTGCGC
This sequence comes from Steroidobacteraceae bacterium, assembly GCA_035630995.1. Taxonomy (GTDB): domain Bacteria; phylum Pseudomonadota; class Gammaproteobacteria; order Steroidobacterales; family Steroidobacteraceae; genus CADEED01. The sequence continues at coordinate 12,578 of DASQJS010000077.1, forward strand.
GAGCGCAACCTGAACCGTCCCACAAAGTCACAGGTGCGCCGCAAGAGTTAGCGGCGCCCATGGCTTCATTGGGTATAGAAACCGTGCGCCAGCGCCGTGATGCGCCGGCGCATTTGTTCTGCGTCGCTGGCGCCGGCTTTCGGCGCAATCCAGGCGCGCTGCGTTTCGCCAAGAGCCTGCGCCGCCGAGACGCCGCCAGTAAATCGCTGGTAGAAATCCTCGGAGAATTCCTGCGCCAGCACGTCTTCGATGGGCCACAGCGTCGCGATGACACCGCGCGCGCCGGCGCGCAGGAAAGCCCCCTGCAGGCCGGGCATGCCGCCGGCAAAACGCGGTGGACCGATTGCGCTCTCGCAGGCGCTCAGGAACACGAGCTCGATGTCTCCGCGCCATCCCTCCACCTGCCCCGCGGTCAGGTAGGTAGGTGCGCCTCCGGCGTCGGTCGCCGGCAACACGAGCAGCGATGCCAGCGGTTGGCGCAGGTCCGCCAGCGCGTGTGTGGCGAAGTGCACCACGTCGGCGCCGCTACCCCAGAGGCCGCGCAATGTCGCGGCGCTGCCTTCCGCGCCGAGCAGTAGTTTGACTTTCGCGGTGGAGTCGCGGGCGACGAACAGATCCGCGACAGTGCGGATCTCTTTCGTCGCCGCCTGAAGTTTCGGTGCCGGGTCGATCACGGCGGCCGACCGCAAATTGCCGGTGCCGCTGGCGAGCGCCACCAGCCGAAACGGACGCGCGTGCTTCAGGCGCGGCGGCTCATCACCGGCAAACAGCGAAGTGATCATCGTGATCGCGTGCGTTTCGACCAGCCGCCGCTTCGGGTCCGCCGGCGACCGTAGTGCCGGAAATGGCACACCGGCGATGCGGCCCTCGGCCACGATTTCCACCGCGGATGAATTCGCCGGCAGAAGGCCCGCGGGCATCAACACGGCCGACATCTTTTCGAGTGACCGCTCGACCTGATCGGGTGCCGCCTGCCGGTCGAGCGCGCCGAGCTCGATCAATCCGCGCTCGAGGTCCTGTGGCACCACCCCGAGTACGGACACCAGAACATTCGATTCGCTGCGTGACCACACGTATGCGTACTTCTGACCGAGCGCGTAGGAAAGCTGCACGACGCCGGGCGTCAGGCTGCGCAATTCGCGCGCCATGATCGGCAGGGCCCTTTCCGCAACCGCCGTCTTGGTCGCCGCCGCGGTACGCACACGATCGAGCTCGGCGTGCAGATCCGACATTGCCCCCTGCAACACCGACAACTCTTCCGTCTCCGTCTTCGACAGTTCGCGCTTCGCCAGCGCCGCGATCCTCAGGCTCTTGACGGCCATCTGGGCGAACAATTCATCCACGCGTGCGGTCGTTTCCGCATCGAGCGCGGCAATGCGCGTTGCACCGAAGTTCGCCTCGCGCACGGCCTCGAGTCTGCGCAACGCAGCTTCTTCACCCTTGGAAGCGGGCCTCAGGTTTCCCGCGCCCCGAGCCGTCACGTTGCTCATGACCAGGTCCAGGTAGCCGCGAAATGCCGCCTGCACATGTGCATGCGTCGCGCGGCGAGCTTCCGTGCTGACGCTGTTGGCGCGGTATTCATCCGCAAGCCGGAAGGTGATTTCGTACTCCGCCAGTGCCTCTGCAGGTTTGCCCTGTTCCGCGAAGAGCTGCGCCCTGACGCGGTGCGCGCCGAGCACACCCTGCTTGTCGCTGACCCGCAGCGAGCTTTGCAAAGTCTCGTCGAGCAGTTTCGCCGCCTCCTTGAATGTGGCAGGC
>DASQJS010000078.1:0-2076 GCA_035630995.1 Steroidobacteraceae bacterium
ACGGATAGCCGTCCTGCACGCCGTCCTGGTACACGGCCCAGTTGCTTGCGTAGTAAGGACCATAAAGATTGGCGCGATCGCTGGGCGGCAGGAAGCGGCCCACCCAGATGTTGTGCGTGCCACCGCTGAAGGAAAATTGCGCCGCCGCGTCGATGACACGGATCTCTTCATCGTTGGAGTTGTACTCCGTGTTGAACATGAAGCCGATGTTGTCAGTGGCCTTGCCGCTGATGTACAGGCGCGCGCTGTTCAACGCGAAGTCGCTGGACGAGTCGCTGCCCGTGCCGCCTTCACCGTCGTCGAAATCGACCTCGGTGCTCGAGAAGCTGGTACGCATACCGCCGCCGACCGTAACGTCGCCCGCCGTGGCTTGCATGAATGGCAGCGTCGCGAAACCAACGCCCGCTGCCGCCGTGATGAATTTTGATTTGAATGACATGTTGTTCCCTGTTGGCTATCCCTGCGATCGACGGTACGAAACGGGTTCCATCGGAGGTAGGCGTCATTTGACGTAGGCGTTCGCGCAGTTGGGCGAACTCGGTGCGGATTCACGAACCCCTGCACTCGAAAGTCGCAGTTGTACGAATCGTGCGCAGCCGGTCGCGTTACCGGCACATCGGCCGCCCCCTCCGCATGGCACAACGCTTGCTATCTAGTTATGGGGAACAGGGGATACATCGGCGTGAGCACGAAGCCGAGACTTCAGAAAATCATTCGCGAACGCCGCCAGTACAACCAGTGGGTGGCGAGCCAGACTCTCGAGGACTATGCGCTGCGTTTCACGGCGCAGAGTGCGCGAAAGTCAACTGCGCGCGTCGGAAACACGGCGCTCGGACCCATCGCGTTTCTCGCCTGCGAAGCGATCGGCGGCACGCTCACGCTGCTGTACGGATTTCCGAACGTCGCCTGGGCCATCGGCGCGTTCGCGGTGCTCATGTTCCTCATCGGACTGCCCATCGCGTTCTACGCCGCCAGGTACGGCGTCGACATCGACCTGCTCACGCGCGGCGCCGGTTTCGGCTACATGGGCTCGACCGTCACTTCGCTGATTTACGCCTCGTTCACGTTCCTGCTGTTCGCCATCGAGGCCAGCATCATGTCGGTGGCGCTGAACCTGGTGTTCGACATCCCCCTGTGGATCGCGCACATCTTCAGCTCGCTGGTGGTGATCCCCATTGCCCTCTACGGCATAAGTCTCATCAGCAAGATGCAGATCATCACCCAGCCGATCTGGCTGATCCTGCAGTTCTTTCCCATCGCCATCATCGCGTGGAAGCATCCGGCCGAGATCGCCGCGTGGACCCAGTACGGTGGCACTGAAACCTCGACTGAAGGAGCCGGGGGCGCCAGCTTCAATTTTGCGTTGTTCGGGCTCGCGGCGTCGGTGCTTCTGTCGCTTCTGCCGCAGATCGGCGAACAGGTGGACTACCTGCGGTTCCTGCCGAACAAGACGCGGGCCAATCGCGTCGGGTGGTGGACGGCGGTCATCGGCACCGGACCAGGATGGGTGCTGCTTGGCGGATTCAAACTACTGATCGGCTCGTTCCTGGCTGTGTGGCTGGTGCGCCAGGGCGTGCATCCCACGCAGGCGGACGAGCCGACGATCATGTATCACCACGCGTTCCGCGAAGTATTCCAGTCGCCGACGTTCGCCCTGGTGCTGACCGGCATCTTTGTGATCGTCTGCCAGCTCAAGATCAACGTGACGAATGCCTACGCGGGCTCGATCGCCTGGTCCAACTTCTTCTCGCGCCTGACCCATGCGCACCCGGGACGCGTCGTATGGCTGGTGTTCAACGTGGTGCTGGCGTTGTTGCTCATGGAGATCGGCATCTTTCGCGCCATCGAGAGCATTCTCGTGATCTATGCCAACTTCGCCGCCGGTTGGATAGGCGCGCTCACGGCCGACCTCGTCATCAACAAGCCGCTGGGTTTCAGCCCGAAGTACATCGAATTCAAGCGTGCGCATCTCTACGACATCAACCCGGTGGGCGTGGGAGCACTGGCCATTTCCGTAGTGCTGTCGAGCGCGGCGTTCATGGGCGCCTTCGGGCTGTACGCGCAGATCCTCTCGCC
>DASQJS010000079.1:0-5483 GCA_035630995.1 Steroidobacteraceae bacterium
CGGGAAAGGAATACGGCCCGGGAAAAAGGCCTTGCGGGCGAGGTGCAGCAGGACCGAGGAGTCCTTGCCGATGGAATACATGAGCAGCGGCTTGGCGAATTCGGCCGCCACTTCGCGGAAGATGTGGATGCTTTCGGCCTCGAGGCGAGCCAGGTGGGTCAGTTTGGACGCGCCCGCGCGAGGACGCCCCCCGGGAACGGGTTTCAGGGACGTAACTGACTGAATCGGGGCGTGCATCTAGAGCCTTCCGGGAAAAGTGGGCGGGACTGTATATGTCGCCACCCCCCGCCCGGAAAGCATTTCTGGTTATGCAGGAATAACAGGGCGGTTACAGGGTGCCGATGACCCCCACCAGCAGGCTGCGCAGCGGGGCCACATCCCCGGCGTTGACCACTCGCAGACGCACCAGAAAGTCGATTTCCGCCACAATGGCCCTCAAAAGCCCCGTCGCGGCCGGCGCATTTCCACGGCCGATGAGCACCTGCGCGGCGATGATTTCCGCCTTCAGCACCAACCCCACGGCGCGGGGCATCTTGCGGCTGGCGATGAGCTGGTCGATGAGCGGCAGCGCTTCGGCGAGGCCCGGCGCGGGCTGGGCGACGGTCACGGTATGCGCGTCCGATCCGGCCGCGTCGTCGTCCACGATGTCGATGCTGACCGTGTAGGTTCCCGCGGCCATGTAGATATGCGTGAGTGAGAAGCTGCGGCCGCTCAACGCCACCTGCTCGAGGGCACTGCCATCGCCCCAGTTCACCGTCGCAGTCCAGGCGTCGGCGCCGGGATCGGTAAACGAGCCGGTGGCGGTGTAAGTGGCACCGACGTTCAGCTCACCATCCGGCACTGCTCCTACGACTGGCGCGACGTTGGTCACGTTCACCATGAACGTCGCCGAATCGGTCAGACCATCATTGTCGGTGACTGTCACGCGAACCGCGAACGCCCCGTCCTGCGCATACGTGTGTGTCACCGACACGCCGCTGCCGATCGATCCGTCACCGAAGTCCCAGGAGTAACTGGCCACGGTACCGTTCGGGTCGAGCGAACCGGCCGCGTCGAATGAAGCCGTGTCTCCCTCGGCGATGGCGCCAGGCGGGCCTGCAATCGCGGCGATCGGCGGCTGGGTGTTGGATTCGACCGCGGCCTCGACATCATCGGGCAGCAACGCGAGCAGGTCGTAACCGGTCAGCGCCTCGATCGCATCCACTGTAGTCAGATACGTCTGCCATGGAACGTTGCGTATTCCATCATCGTTCGGCATGTTGACGGCGATCACCTGCAGATCGCGGTAGTCGGCGATGCTTGCCAGCCCCGCGTCGTGCGCCATGATCACCGCGACCTTCCAGGTGGAGTCGGGGATCACCACCCTGCCGAGATCTCTGAGCGTGCCGCGGTTACCGGCCGGACCCGTGATGATGTACACCTCGCGGTTGTCGTTGCGCGCGAAATTCCCGAGCGCGTTCTCGAGCATCGCCCACGGCCCCTGGTTCATCTCGGCCGCCTGCGGCACGACGTTGCTGAATAGATAGGTGCGTGCGTTGTCGAGACTGCCCGTGGTGCGATCGAATGAGCGCACCATGTGGCCGCGGTCGATGGGATAGCCGTGGAAAGCGCCGGCGCCGGTGTAGTCGTCGGTCGTTATCTGCGGGAACGAGGCCGGGAGGTCTGCATCCATGGTGAAGCAGTCGCAGCGATCCTCGGTGCCGAAGTGCGCCGCATCGAGGTCGTAGCTCACCCAGTTGGGTGATCCGCGATTCGGGTTGTACGACGCCGTGAACTGTTCATGGCGCACGATGAAGTCGTCGCTGGCATCGGCGTCGGTGGGCTCCCCAAATTCCGTGTTTCCCGGATACGCCACGCCACTCGCCACGGCCACGCTCGTCGGCAGCGAGTAGGTCGCCGTGGTGCCCTCGGCGGCGGTCGCGCGGAACGTCGCCATTCCCTCGCTCAACGCGCGAATTACGCCTGCCTGGGTAATCGAGGCGATCGCGGGGGTTTCCGACGCCCACGTGATAGTGGTCGGAATCGTCACGTTGCCCGGGCTGCGCAGTGTTGCGAAGATCTGGTCTTCGTAGCCCACCGGCAATGCGGGATCGCTCGGTACACGACCCACGAATTGCAGTGAGTTGCCGACCGGGGTCGGAGCCTCCGGGTTGCAGGCACCAAAGCTCGACGCGCCGGGCGCCCAGATGCCAGCAGAACTTCTCTGCAGCGATGAGCCGAGAGCCGCACTGTTCTGAGACGCGAGGATGTCGACGGACGTCAGGCCGGCGGCGGGAGCCGTGGTGGCCGTGAATACGCCCTCGTACGAGAGAAACTCCAGCACGACCCCTGACGAATTCACCAGCGCAATGCCGTCGGGCGAACCGTTTTGAATGCCGGGTGGTGGATACGTCACAGCGAACACTCCGCGCGTGCCGCAGCTCGTCGGGAGGAATCCACTCAAGGGCTGTGTGTTGTACGCGGCGCCGCTGAGTGCATCGCCGTTGAACAAGACTATGCTGAATCCGTTGATGTCCGCGCCCGCGGGCCCTTCGATCTCGATGGCTTCACCCGCATCCGTGCCAACGTTGTCGTAGTGGATCTCGTTGATGTGGAAGTCGGACGGCGGCGGTGTCGTCGGAGTCGTCACGTGCAGCGCGGCCGATCCGGCGACACCGTTTTCGGCGGTGGCGACGATGCTCGTATCGCCCTCGGCCAGCGCCGTGGCGACACCGGTCGCGCTGACTGACGCAACCAGGGGATTGTGCTCGTCCAGGTAAACGGTGTGCCGTTGATCGGCTGGCTATTGATGTCCAGAGCGGTGCCGGTGAACGACCGATTCGCGCCCACAGTGATCGTCGCGTTCGTTGGCGAAACGTTGACCGTCGCCACTTCGGGAGTCGGTGGCGTCTCGCCATCGTCGTTGCAGGCGCCGAAGGTCGCGGTCGCCGGCCCGCTCCAGGTACCAGCAGCATCGCGCGCCAGCGACATTCCAGCCGGTTCGTTGCCCGCTTCGGTGACGCCGATATCGACGGACGTGATTCCCGTCGCTGGAACACTCGTCGCGGCGAACACGCCTTCGTACGACAGGAATTCGACAACCGCGTCGGCAGCGTTTACCAGCGCTAGTCCATCCGGTGAGCCGTTCTGAATTCCGGTGGCCGGACCCGCGACCACCAGCACGCCCCGCGCGCCGCAGGTGGCAGGCATCACGCCCGAAAGCGGCAGCGTGCCGTACGAAGCTCCACCGCTGCCGTTATAGAGAACGATGCGCCAGCCGGTCAGGTTCGTCCCCGCGGGAGCTGACACTTCCACGGCTTCGCCAACATCGGCGCCGTCGTTGTCGTAGTGGAGTTCGCTGATGCGCACCTGGGCGGTGGCGAAAGAGCTCAATGTCAGAGCGGCTGCAGCAGTCAGCCAGCGGCCTAGATTATTCATGCGCATGTTTCCATCCCTGTGCGTTTTTGTTCGATCACGCAAGTTTCAGAACTTGCGATTCATGGCGTCCGAGGATACGCCAATGCGAACACTCGCTCGTGGCAGGGAGATGACGCGTGGTTTTCGTTCTGTGGAAAAAGTCCGCGAGCCGCAGAAACCACTATTGCAGTTTCAATACCTTGCGCAATTCCGCGGCGGTCATGCCGCGAACGTACACCGGTGTGCCGTAGTCGAAGTCGCGCGCGCGCGAAAGCTTGCCCACGGGAACGGGGTCGAAGCCGGCATCCGACACGAGCTGGCCCGCAATTTCCATCGCCTTCGCATCGTCGGCCGCAAGCGGAATGCCGATTCGTTCCGGCTTGCGGAATGCCTCGCGTGCCAGCGGGCCCGCGTTGATGGCGTTGAACGCCCGCACCAGGCGCGTGCCCGGCAAGTACTCGGCCGAGGCCACGCCCGTGCCGCGCTGGCGGTCGCGCACGGCCATGTCGCCGTCGCGTGAGGGATAAGGATTACCGGCGTCGAGCACGACCTTGCCCTTGAGCTCGGCGGCGTAGTCGCGGCCCACCTGCGGCGTCGCGCCGTATGGCACCGCGAGCATCACCACGTCGCCAAATGCGGCTGCTTCGCGCGGCGTGCCCACCTTCACGTTCGGCCCCAGCTCATTGGCGAGCGTCTGCAGTTGCTCGGGATGGCGCGAAGAAACGAGCAGTTGGTGACCTGCGGCGGACCAATGACGCGCGAGCGCGCCACCGATGTCACCCGTGCCGATGATGCCGATCTTCATGGGCTTGGTGGTTTTCGGGGCTGGGGCGTCCGCGGCAATTGCCGAAAGCGGCAGCAAGGCGGCGATAAGGGTGACGATCAGGGATTTCATCGGTGACCTCCAGTTCACAGCTTCGATGATCAGGCTGTCATCGGGTTCAATCGCTTCAGCGCGTGAATCGCTCCGTTCAGGTGCGACCCATTTTCAGTCGTAGCGCGGCAGCTCGATCGCCGTGATGAGTTTCTCGCGCGCCGCGGGCGTGGGAGCCGAGAGAATGCGCTCGATGCGCTCGCGCGTGAGATGTGGCGCGAGCAGCTGGATGAAATCGTAGGTGAAGCCGCGCAGCAGCGCGCCTGAGCGAAACCCGATCCAGGTAACGTGGCTCGGGAACAAGTGCCCCGCTTCGACGACGGCCAGGTCCTTTTCGTCTTCTGGCTCGATGGCCATGCTGGCGACGACGCCCACACCCAACCCCAGGCGCACGTAAGTCTTGATGACGTCGGCATCGCGCGCTGTCAGCGACACGTTCGGTTCGAGCCCGGCGCGCGCGAACTGCTGATGCAGCGACGACGGGCCCGTGAAGCTGAACACGTAGGTGACCAGCGGATATTCGGCCAGCTGCTGCAGCGTGGGCTTGGCGATCTGCGCCAGCGGATGGTCCTTCGGCACGATGATCTGCCGATGCCACGAATAGATAGGCAGCAGCACGAAGTCGGGGAATTTGTCCTGGCTGCCGGTGTTGATCGCGAAGTCGATGCGATCGAGCGACGCCATCTCGGCGATCTGGTCCGAGGTGCCCTGGTGCAGGTGCAGCTGGACGTCGGGATACTTCTGGCGGAAATCGCGGATCACGCGCGGCAGGACGTAACGCGCCTGCGTGTGCGTGGTGCCGATGGACAGCGAGCCGCGGTCGGATTGCTTGAGGTCTTTGGCCAGGCTCTTGAGCGCCTGCGCCTCGCGCAGCATGCGCAGCGCGCGCGCCGCCACTTCTTCGCCGGCGGGCGTCAGGCGCTTGAGGGCGCGGCCGTCACGCACGAACAGCGTGAGGCCGAGCTCCTCTTCAAGCAGACGGATCTGCTTGCTGACGCCAGGCTGTGAAGTGTGCAGCGCCTGGGCGGCAGTCGTGACGTTGAGGCCGTTCTGCACGACGGCCGCCAGGTAACGAAGTTGCTGCAGTTTCAAATCGAGACTCCGCAGCGAATTGCTTTGTTCTTAGTTGAGCTTGAGCTGCACGTCGACGCCGGCGGGCAGTTCGAGCTTCATGAGCGCATCCACCGTCTTATCGGTCGGGTTGATGATGTCC
>DASQJS010000080.1:0-2214 GCA_035630995.1 Steroidobacteraceae bacterium
GGGCAGCGCCAATATCGACACCAACTCGAGGCTGTGCATGGCGTCGGCGGTGGCCGGGCACAAGCGCGCGTTCGGCGAAGACGTCGTGCCAGTGAGTTATGACGATCTCGACCAGGCCGATCTCATCGTGTTGGTCGGTTCGAACACGGCCTGGTGCCACCCCGTCATCCTGCAGCGCATCCTGGCAGCCCGCGACAAACGCCCGAACCTGAAGATCGTCGCGCTCGATCCGCGGCGCACCGCGACGACCCAGATCTCCGATATGCACCTGCCGCTCGCGGCCGGCACCGACGTGCACCTGTTCAACGGGTTGTTAGTGTGGCTCGCGGAACACGGCCACCTGGATCAGTCCTTCATCGATGCCCATACCGTGGGCTGGGGCGAGGCGCTGCAGGCGGCGCGAGCGGGCGGCGGCGATCTGCAGGCCACGGCCACGGCCTGCGGCCTTGACGTCACCGAGCTGCGCAGCTTTTACGAGTTGTTTGCGCAAACTCCCGCGGTGATCACCGCATTCTCGCAGGGCGTGAACCAGAGCTCGTCGGGCACCGACAAGGTCAACGCCATCATCAACTGCCATCTCGCCACGGGCCGCATCGGCAAAACCGGCGCGGGACCGTTTTCAGTGACCGGCCAACCGAATGCCATGGGTGGCCGCGAAGTGGGTGGCTTCGTCAACACGCTGGCGGCGCACGTCGACCTGCACGACGAGCCGGGCCGTGCGGCGGTGAAGAGTTTCTGGCACAGCCCCGCCATCGCCAGCAAACAAGGCCCGAAAGCGGTCGAGATGTTCGATCGCATTCACGAAGGCAAGATCAAGGCGGTGTGGATCATGGCCACCAACCCGGTGGTCAGTCTCCCCGATGCCGACAAGGTGAAAGAGGCGCTGCGCAACTGCGAGTTCGTCGCCGTGTCCGATGTCATGGGCAACACCGACACCGCGGCGCTGGCGCACGTGCTCTTGCCGGCGCTGGCCTGGGGTGAGAAAGATGGCACGGTTACCAACTCCGATCGCACCATCTCGCGGCAGCGCCCGTTCCTGCCGCCGCCCGGCGAAGCGCGTGCGGACTGGCGCATGGTCTGCGACGTGGCGCGCGCCATGGGCTTCGAGGGATTCAATTTCATTTCGCCGCACGAGATCTTCCGCGAACATGCACAGCTCACGGCGCATCACAACGATGGCCGGCGCATGCTGAACCTCGGCGCGTGGGCGAACATCACGGCCGCCGAATACAAGAACTGGGAGCCCGCGGCCTGGCCCATGGCCGAGGCGCGCGAGTCGGCGAGCGGCCCCATGTTCGCCGATGGCAAATTCATGCATCCCGACGGCAAGGCGCGCTTCCTGCCGCTGACGCCGCGCTTGCCCGAAAACGCCCCCACGCAGGAATTCCCGCTGGTGTTCAACACCGGCCGCGTGCGCGATCACTGGCACACCATGACGCGCACCGGGAAGTCCGCGCGGCTGTCCGCGCATGTGGCCGAGCCTTATGCCGAAATCAACACCGCCGATGCGCTGCGCTTCAAGGTGCGTGCCGGTGAGCTGGCGACGCTGCGCTCGAAATGGGGCTCGATGGTAGTCCGGGTGCGCACGGGGGCGGACATTCCTTCGGGCATGGTGTTTTCGCCTATCCACTGGAATCGCGCCTTCGCGTCCGATGCGCGCGTAGGCGCGCTCACGAATCCCGTGGTCGATCCGATATCCGGCGAGCCGGAGCTCAAGCACACGCCGGTGGCCATCGAGCACTTCGACGCGTCGTGGTACGCGGTGATGCTCACGCGCAGTCCGCTGCCGCCGCCGGCCACGCAGTGGTGGACGAAGGTTCAGGGCGAGAAGTTCGTGCGTTACGAGCTCGCCGGCAATCATTCGCGCGACTGGTCGATAGAGGCGCGGCGGTTGCTGGGCGCGCCTGCCGGCGATTCAATCGCCGACGTCGACTGGATCGAGTATCGCGATCCGGCGAGGCGCGTGTATCGCGCGGCCTGGTTCGTTGGTGACCGGCTCGAAGGATGTATTTATTTCGACCGCCTGCCGGCGCTGCCGGAGCGCGCCTGGCTGGCTCGCATGTTCACGATGGCGAAATGCGATGCGCCGGTGCGCGCCAGTCTCATGGCCGGACGCGAGCTCGAGGGTGTCGACCAGGGGGCGCTGGTGTGCTCGTGCTTCGGCGTGGGGACCAATCCCATTGCCGCCTGTGCTCGCGAACTCGGCGCCGCGGC
>DASQJS010000081.1:0-3598 GCA_035630995.1 Steroidobacteraceae bacterium
ACACGAAGTGGACCCTGCACGGGCGAGAGTTTGCCAACTGCAACTGCTCCTACGGTTGCCCCTGCCAATTCAACGCGCTGCCGACGCACGGAAATTGCTGGGCGGTGGTAGGCATCGAAATCGACAAGGGCAATCACGGCAAGGTGCCGCTCGATGGGCTGCGGCTCGCCGGCATTTTCAGATACCCGGGCGCCATCCACATGGGCAATGGCGAAGCAGTGCCGATCGTCGACAAGCGCGCAAATGAAGCGCAGCGCAATGCGCTGTTGCGCATCATGAGTGGCCAGGACACGCGCCCGGGCGCGACGATGTTCCAGGTCTTCTTCTCCATGCTGACCAAGGTTCACGATCCGGTCTTCGCCGACATCGATTTCGACGTGGACATCGACAAGCGACGCGCACACCTGCGCGTGCCGGGATACATCGAGCAGCGCGGCGAGCCCATCGTCAATCCGGTGTCGGGGGCGGAGCATCGCATCCGCATCGAGCCCGTCGGCGGGTTCGAATTCAAGGTCGCCGAGATCGGCCGAGGGTGGACGAAGGCGTCGGGGCCGATCAGCTACGAGCTGGCGGATTCCTATGGTCAGTTCGCCGAGCTGCACCTTTGTCAGGACGGCATCATCAACTGATCGGCGCGGCGCCCCTCGAGTTCGCACTGCGACGTGACCGCTGGGTCATCGTCGGCGCGTTGCTGTCGCTGACCATTCTCGCGCTCGGCTACACGTACTGGCTCGGCACAGGATTCGACATGTCGGGGATGATGTCGCCGCGCTTCATCCCGTGGACCGCGGCTCACTTCGCGTTCATGTTCGCGATGTGGCTGATCATGATGATCGGCATGATGACGCCGTCGGTGGCGCCGATGGTGTTGCTGTATGTGGCGGTCGGGCGGAGCAGCGTCGGGGCAGGGCAGGGGTTCGCACCGGCCAGCGCATTCGTCGCGGGCTATCTACTGTCGTGGGGCGCATTCTCGGCAGCCGCGACGTTGCTGCAATGGCTGCTGGAGTCGCGCGCACTCATCACACCGATGATGGCGGGCACGAGCCGGCCGCTCGCCGGCGCGATATTGATCGCCGCCGGTGTCTACCAGTGGCTGCCCATCAAGCAGTCGTGCCTTTCACAATGCCGCGCGCCGCTGTCGTTCGTGCAGCGTCACGGCGGCTTTCAGGCGAGCGCGCGCGGTTCGCTGCGACTCGGCGTGTTGCATGGCTGGTACTGCATCGGCTGCTGCTGGGTCGTCATGGCGCTGCTGTTCGCCTTCGGCGTCATGAACTTCTACTGGATCGCCGGGCTGATGTTGTTCGTGCTCATCGAGAAGGTGTTGCCGTACGCGGGGATAGTGTCGCGAGTGGCGGGCTTGGTCGCGGTCTGCGCCGGTATCGCCATGATGGTGGCGCTGCCCATTTCCTAGCTAAACGAATGGGGACAGACTTAAGTCTGTCCCCACACGTCCTTGTCCCTTACGCGGCTTTCTTGATCAGCCCCTCGGCCTCCATGGCTTCCTGTACTTTCGGACGCGCGGCGACGCGCGCCTGGAATTCCTTCAACGCCGGCCAGGCGCTGAGGTCGATGGCGAGGAAGTTGGACCAGTTCACCACGGTGAACAGATACGCATCGGCGACGGTGAAGTTGTCTCCGGTCAGGTACTTCTTGCCGGCGAGCTGGCCGTTGAGCCAGTCGAACTTCTTCTTGAGGTTCGCGAGCGCGTAGTCCTTCACGGCCTGCTCGTTCGCCGGGTTCCACAGCGGCGAAAAGGTCTTGTGTACTTCGCTGGTGACGTAGTTGAGCCACTCCTGAACGCGATAACGCTCGAGCGTACCGTTCTTCGGCGCGAGGTTGCTCTCGGGCTTCTGGTCGGCGAGGTACTGCATGATGGCCACGCCTTCGGTGAGCACCTGGCCATTGTCGAGCTTGAGCGCGGGCACGGCGCCCTTGGAATTGATTGCGAAGTAGTCGGAGCCATCCTCCAGCTTCTTCGTCTTGGTGTCGGCGCGCTTGAGGTCGAGCGACAAACCGGCTTCGCGCGCGGTGATGTGGGAGGCGAGCGAGCAGGCGCCGGGGGAGAAATACAACTGCATGAGAAACTCCATTTCGTGGGTCTTGTTTCGGGAGGTGGGCATTCTGTAGACGCACCCACCAGCGCACAAGTACTTACCTGGCGGTAAGTACCCAGCCAGACGCGTATGTGGGTACTTACCTTTTGGTAAGTACCCCTGCTGTGGTACGGTGCCGCCCATGCCAAAAGCTCAATGTGCTGCAAACGTATTCAGTTCGGCGTGCCCATCGCGCCGCATCATGGCCGTGCTCGCCGAGAAATGGACGCTGCTCATCGTCACGCAGCTCGCGAACGGGCCCATGCGCACCGCGGAAATTCGCCGCGGCGTGGATGGCGTGTCAGAGAAGATGCTCATCCAGACGCTGCGCAAGCTCGAAGGCTTCGGGCTCATCAGCCGCAAGAGTTATCCCGAAGTGCCGCCGCGCGTCGAGTATCGGCTAACGGCACTGGGACGCTCGCTGTCGCGGCTGGCGGGTTTGTTCAGCCGGTGGGTCGAAAAAAATGCCGCGAACCTGCTGAAGGCGGAGCAAGAGGCCGCATGAAATCCATGCTTGCGTGAGAAAAATTCATCGCTGACCAGGTGTCACTACGCACCGCGTTAGAGCGACGTCAATAAACCGCGCGCGCTAAATGGGCGAGACCGACGCAGTTCGCAATGCGCTGATTCGGCAGTGGCATGGTGCGGATGGCTTGCGTAGTTTCCGCCGCCATGAACACACCGAAAACAAAAACACTTTCTCGAAGGGCGTCCGTCCTCTCGTGCGTGATCCTGATGCTGGTGGCCAATGTCGCGAGACCTGGCGCCGCCGTTCCTGGCGAAGAGCTTGCGGTGCTGCGGGCGATTGCCGGGATCGTCAATCGCGACGCCACCCGTCCCTATGAACGCCTTTATTTCCAGTCGGAGTTCGAAGGCGCATCGTTCGTCGCCACTTCCCTCGAGAATCCGGATCGCAATCAATTTTGCGGGCTTTCACGCCCGGAAGCGCTGACAATGGTTTCCGAGCTGGAGTTAGCGACCGCCCGGCGCGTGCAACTCGACAAGGAAACTGCGAAGTCGGCGGGCTTGAAGATCGGCCGCTGGAAAGACCCCCGCTTCCCCTACATAGTCCTTTCGCGCGTGTACTTCGGTCCGGGCAGACAATCCGCGTGGGTCGGAGTTGAATTGAACGGGAAGGCGGGCGCCGTCATGCGGCTCGACAAAGTCGGCGGCGAATGGAAAAAGACTTCGCGATGTGGTGGCTGGATCAAGTATGAGGACTGACGTCAGGGCGACTGAAGGTTTTCCAGGATCGATCCAGTCTTGCGTGCAAGCGATCACAATTGTCCGGTAGATGGGCCGATCGCCATGCGGCGAAGCACTAGGGTAAAACCTCGTGAGCTCGCCTCCACGGCGGCGCGGCGCGGAATCTTCCGCGCACTTGGGGTGCGACGCCGACGCAGGTCGCAAACTGCTGCACCGGCAGTGGCATGGCGCGGACAGCTTGCGTAATTTGCCGCCATGAAAATTGCTATCGTTAAATGCAGCGCGGTTGCGCTGTCGAT
>DASQJS010000082.1:0-5856 GCA_035630995.1 Steroidobacteraceae bacterium
CGCACCACGCTCGCGGGCGAAGGACTGCAGCACCAGGACGGACACAGCCTGCTGCATGCGGCGACGGTGCCGAATTGCGTGGCCTACGACCCGACGTATGCCTACGAACTCGCCGTGATCATCCAGGATGGTCTCAAGCGCATGTTCGCCAACGACGAGAGCGTGTTCTATTACATCGCGGTGATGAACGAGAACTACGTTCAGCCGGCGTTACCCAAGGGCGTCGAGGAGGGAATCCTCAAGGGCCTGTACCTGCTGCAGACTGGTGGCGCCGGAAAGGTGCGCGTCTCGCTGCTGGGCAGCGGCACCATCCTGCGCGAGGTTATAGCCGCGGCAGAAATATTGTCCCGCGACTTCGGCATTCCCTCGGATATCTATTCGGCGACGAGTTTCTCCGAGCTGCGCCGCGAGGCGCTCGAGATCGAGCGATGGAACCGCCTGCACCCGGGTGAGACCGCGCGTACGCCGTACGTCACGCAGGCCTTGTCCAAGGCCACCGGTCCGTTCATCGCGGCCACCGACTACATGCGCGCCTGGCCGGACATGATCCGGCAATGGGTACCCGGACGATTCACCACGTTGGGAACCGACGGATTCGGCAGGTCCGACGGCCGCACCGCGCTGCGCAAGCACTTCGAAGTGGACGCGAAGAACATCGTCTACGCGTCGTTGCACGCGCTCGCCGAAGAAGGTGCCCTCGACAAGGGCACGCTCAAGGCCGCGCTCAACAAGCTTGGCCTCGACGCCAACAAGCTGGATCCGCAGAAAGCATGAGCACGGTTGACGTAAGCGTCCCCGACATGGGGAATTTCGAGTCGGTCACGGTCATCGACGTGTTGGTGAAGCCCGGCGACACCATCGACGTGGACACGCCGCTGGTCACGCTGGAAACCGACAAGGCCACCATGGATGTGCCCTCGACCGCCAAGGGCGTCGTCGAGAAGGTGCACGTCACCAAAGGGGGTTCGGTATCCACGGGTGCGCTGATCGTCACCGTGAAGTCGGCCGCAGGTGCGGCCGCTCCGACGCCGGCAACCAAAGCTGCAGCTTCTGCTCCGGCTCCAGCCGCTGCCCAGGCCGCGCCGCCCGCGGCCGCCGCCAAGCCGGCCAGCATCGACGTCAACGTGCCCGACATGGGCAGTTTCGATTCGGTGGCCGTCATCGACGTGCTGGTGAAGCCAGGCGACGCCGTGGATATCGACACACCGCTGGTCACGCTGGAAACCGACAAGGCCACCATGGATGTGCCGTCGACCGCCAAGGGCGTCGTCGAGAAGGTGCACGTTGCAAAGGGTGGCAAGGTATCGCCCGGCGCGAAGGTCGTGACCGTCAAGGGTGTGGCCGCGTCGGCGACGCCTGCGCCAGCTCCCGCGCAGCCGGCAGCCACCACGTCTAACAAGCCCGTGTCGCAGACGCGTCCGGCCGCGCCCCTTGCAGTGCAGCAGATGATGGCGCCGGCTGCCCGTGGTGGCCTGCCGCCCATCGACGAAGCCAGTTTCGGCGCTGCTCATGCCTCGCCCTCGGTTCGCAAGTTCGCGCGCGAACTTGGCGTCAATCTCGGGAGTGTGCGTGGCAGCGGCGAGAAGGGCCGCATCCTGCTCGATGACGTCAAAGCCTTTGTAAAGATGGTGATGGCGGGTGGAGGTCCGGTCGCAGCTCCCGCTCTGCCCAAGGCCCACAACTACGACCCGGCCACATTCGGCGCGGTCGAAGTCAAACCGCTCAACCGCGTGCAGAAAATCTCCGGTCCGCGTCTGCAGGCCGCATGGATCAACATTCCGCATGTCACGCAGTTCGAAGAATCCGACATCACGGATCTCGAGGCGCTGCGTGGTTCGCTCAAGGAAAAGGCCGCGGCCGCGGGCGTGAAAGTCACGCCGCTGGCGTTCATCATCGAGGCGGCGGTGCGCGCGATGCGCGAATTCCCCGTGCTCAACAGCCAGCTTGATGAGTCGGGCCAGAATCTCATCTTCAAGAAGTTCTTCAACGTGGGGTTCGCGGCGGATACGCCCAACGGCCTGCTCGTGCCGGTGATCAAGGCCGCCGACACGCTGGACGTGTTCGCCATCGCACGAGCGCTGGGCGATCTGAGTGGCAAAGCCCGCGACGGCAAACTACCCGGCGCCGACATGCAGGGGGCGGGGTTCACCATCTCGAGCCTGGGCGGCGTGGGCGGCACCATGTTCACGCCCATCATCAATTCGCCCGAAGTCGCGATTCTCGGCGTTTCGAAGTCGGCGATGAAGCCCGTCTGGAACGGCAAGGAGTTCGCGCCGCGGCTCATGTTGCCGCTGTCGCTCTCCTATGATCACCGCGTCATCGATGGCGCGATGGGCGCCCGCATCGCCAGGTTCCTGGCCGACACGCTCGCCAAGCCGAAGGATCTCGTCGGGGCGATGTCGTGAGCAAGATCGACCTGACTGTTCCCGACCTCGGAAGTTTCGACGAGGTCGCCATCATCGACGTGCTGGTCAAGGTGGGCGACAAGATCGAAGTGGAAACACCACTGGTCACGCTCGAAACCGACAAGGCGACGATGGACGTGCCGTCCACCGCGGCCGGAACCGTCACTGAAGTGCTGGTACAGAAGGGCGGCAAGATCGGCAAGGGTGGCGTGATCGCGCGCATCGAAGGTGTTGCCGCTGCGGCGGCGCCCGCGAAAGCGCCGGTTGGCGATGCGCCGGCCGCGGCTGCTCCCGCCGCGAAGGCGGCAGCACCGGCTTCCACCGCGGCACCGGCGCCGCGCGAGGCTCCCGCCCCCGCACCGAAACCGTCGAAGCCGCTCAAGCCCGACGTGCCGCACGATCGCGAAACCCAGTTGTTGGTTCTGGGCGCTGGTCCCGGCGGCTACACCGCCGCGTTCCGCGCTGCCGATCTGGGCCTCAAAGTGACGCTGGTCGAACGCTGGCCCATGTTGGGCGGCGTTTGTCTGAACGTCGGCTGCATTCCGTCCAAGGCGCTGCTGCACGCCGCCAAGGTCATCGACGAAGTCGGTGAGATGAGTCACCACGGCGTCGAATACGGTGCGCCGAAAATCGACCTGGCCAAACTGCTCGGCTGGAAGAACAGCGTGGTCAAGAAGCTGGTCGGCGGCCTGTCGGTGCTGGCGAAGCAGCGCAAGGTCGAGGTGGTCACGGGTGTGGGCAAGTTCGCGAGCCCGCACGTCATGGAGATCACCGGCGCGGATGGCAAGAGTCAGAAGATCCGCTTCGAGCAATGCATCATTGCCGCCGGCTCCGAGGCCATCAAATTACCGTTCATTCCCGACGACCCGCGCGTCATCGATTCAACAGGCGCCCTCGAGCTGGGCGGGGTCCCGAAGCGCCTGCTGGTCATCGGCGGCGGCATCATCGGCCTCGAGATGGCCACGGTGTACGCAGCACTCGGCGCGAAGCTCTCGGTCGTCGAGCTCACGGGCCAGCTCATGCCGGGCGCGGACGTCGACCTGGTGCGTCCGTTGGAGAAGCGGCTCAAGGCTCGTTACGAGCAGATCCTGCTGAACACCAAAGTCACGGGCTGCACGGCGAAGGCGGAAGGCCTGGTGGTCGAGTTCGAAGACGCCAATGGCAAACGTACGGATACCTTCGATCGCGTGCTGGTGGCCGTGGGGCGCACGGCCAATGGCAAGCGCATTGGTCTCGAGAACGCGGACATCGATGTCAGCGATCGCGGCGTGATTCCCGTGGACAAACAGATGCGCACGAATCTGCCGCATGTATTTGCCATCGGTGATCTCGTGCCCGGGCCGATGCTGGCACACAAGGCCATGCATGAGGCGAAAGTGGCGGCGGAAGTTGCCGCGGGACACAAGAGTTTCTTCGACGCGCGCGTGATTCCTTCGGTGGCCTATACGGACCCGGAGGTGGCCTGGGTGGGTCTCACCGAAACCGAGGCAAAGAAAAACGGCACGCAATACAAGAAAGGTCAGTTTCCGTGGGCGGCCAGCGGCCGTTCGCTGGCGCTTGGCCGCGACGAAGGGTTCTCCAAACTACTGTTCGATCCGGTTTCGCATCGCGTGCTGGGCGGCGGCATGGTGGGTCCGAATGCGGGCGAGCTGGTGGCCGAAGTGGCGCTGGCCATCGAGATGGGCGCGGACGCGGCTGACATCGGCCTGACGATTCATCCGCACCCGACGCTGTCGGAGACGGTGGCGC
Source organism: Steroidobacteraceae bacterium (assembly GCA_035630995.1). Taxonomy (GTDB): domain Bacteria; phylum Pseudomonadota; class Gammaproteobacteria; order Steroidobacterales; family Steroidobacteraceae; genus CADEED01. Next base: position 4,155 of record DASQJS010000082.1, read on the forward strand.
TGTCGGCTGAGGCCTTCGAAGGCACCATCACCGACCTCTACATGCCCAGGAAAGCTTAGTTAGAGTGCTCCTGGCTGCTCACGGACGGCGCACCTTGGGCGCCGTTTTCCGATGTGGCGCGTGAGCGCCTGAAGAGCATGAGCACGCGCTGACTAGAGGTTTGCGGCGCTGGGGGCGGCGGCGGTGAGTTCGCCTGGCGAGGGACCGGCGAACGCGTATTCAACGATCACGCGAACGGCCAGCGTGTCGTCCACGCTGAAGTTCGCGACATCCAGGCACACCGAGCGCTGGTCTGCGCTGACCGGATATTCCACCGGTGCGGCGGCGATGTGCAGGTTGCCGAGCGTCGGCGCACCGGCATCCCGTTCCAGCCACGGGGATTCACTTTTCGGCACACGCGCCTGCACGCGCACATTGGTGGCAAGCGCCGCGGAAGGAATGGACGCACACAGCGCGATCGGCACCGCGACGCGGTCCGAGCAGGTCACCGGGCCGACTTCGTCGGGATGCGCGCTGACCTTGCAGGGCGGCAGATGTGCCAGCGACTCGGCGGAGCCCGCCTCGCCATTGCGCGCGGGGATCGCGGCGCCGGATGCGTCCACGCCGCCGTTCGTGGAACCTGCCGCGGACTCGGGATTCTGCCGCGCTGCGAGAGCGGCAAACTGCTTGGTGAATTCGACCTCCATGGTCGCCGCGAGCTCTTCCTTGGCGCTGACCGCACGCAACGAGGACCAGGCGTACCCGCCGACGATGCAGCCGATCATCAACGCCGCGGTGGCCAGTACCGAGCGAATGCGATTCTTCTTCGGCTTCGGGCGCCCGTCGCTGGGCGCACGATTGCGCACCAGCTGAACTATGGCCGTCAGCATGGTCGCGAGCGCGCCAATAATGGCCGCGATGATGGTTTCGGAAATACCCATCCTGGGAAGCCTCTACAACCTCAAACAAGCAGGGACGAGTGTAGTCCGGCCCTGTCGCGCGGCAGCGCGGGGGCGTTCCTTTGTGGGCACTGGTTCACATTTCGCCTCGCACAAATCGGGGGCGGGCAGCGAAACCTTCAGGTGAGGCCCCGCAGGCGTTCGAGATAGGCGTTTTCGTCGGGCGGTTTGCCGCCGCGCTGCGCCTCCCAAAGTTGTTCGGCCAGGACTTCGAGCATGCGGTGCTCCGCCTCATGCGCGCCGCCCAACTGCCGGGAAAGCTTTGCGTGGAGGTCGGCAATGCCAGCGGGGCGGTTGGTGGCCACCTGCTCGCGGACGGCGAGATGCAGGCCCATGTGCAGCCACGGATTGAGCTGCCCGCTGCGCGGGGAATAGTTAGCGAGGTCGGCGGCGGCCGACTCCACGATGACGTGGTATTCCGGGTGCTCGGAAATGACCGCCACGACCTGCCGGTCGAGCGGTGACAGCGTGTGCTGCTGCTTGAACCGGCGCCATGCGGCGCGATAGGTCTCACGCAGCTGGTCGCGGGACTGGCCGGCGAATATCACGGAGCCTTCTTCGCCGCGGCGATGATCTTGTGGCGCAGGGGGTATTCGCAGAGTGTGTTGACGAGGCACCGTTCGCATTCCGGTCTCAGTGCCTTGCAGACGTAGCGGCCATGCAGGATGAGCCAGTGATGAGCATCGAGCGCGAATTCCCCGGGCGTATGTTTGACCAGCGCATCTTCCACGGCCCGCGGTGTTTCCCCTACCGCGATCCGAGTC
>DASQJS010000083.1:0-14548 GCA_035630995.1 Steroidobacteraceae bacterium
CCGCTCGAAGGCCCGTGGGCCAATATTCTTCCCGTCAATCCCGCGTACAAATGGGCGGGCGGCGGGTTGTTAGCCACGCCGACCGATGTTGCGCGTTTCGGCGCCGCACATTGGGCGCCGGGTGCGCTCGACCAGCGCACGCTCGCTGACCTGTTCACTGTTCAGACGCAGGCGACCGACAGGTCGCCGCCGCTCGGCCTCGGCTGGCGCATCGACGAAGACCCGAACAAGCGGCTGCGCTGGCACCATGCCGGGGGCCAGGACGGCGCGCGCGCCAGCCTCGTCGTGTATCCGAAAGAGAAGCTGGCGATCGCGTTCGCGACCAACCTCACCGGGGCTCCGGGCGACGTGAATGGACCGAGCGCGAAGATCGCCGATGCCTTGTTAGAGATACGAACATAACGGGCCACCTGTTATTTCGCTCACAGTCCGGGGGTCGCCCTAGGGCGGACCGCACAGTATTCCGGCAATTCGATTGCCGGCAGCCGGCGCGCGAAATAGTTTCGAGCCATGAAAACTTCAAGCCTTCGTCGACTGGTCGCACTGCTTGGTTATGTTTCATGCCTCGCAGCCATGCCGCTCGCCGCCCAGGTGGGCCCCATCCAGCCCGTGATGGTGCTTCCTGACGGCAAGCTAGAGGTCACTCACGACCGCCCGAGCTTCGACGAAGACTATTCCGTCCCCGTCGACGTGTACGTCGCCGCCGATGGCACCGTGACCAACGTCGTGGTGACAGATAGCAGCAAAAATCTCAACGCCGATGCCGTGGCCGCCGACTACATGCGCAGCCGCAAGTTTCTTCCGGCGCTCGATGACAAGGGCCAGGCCGTCGAAGGCATGGCCAAAGTCAATGTGAACATGTTCAAGCGCGGGTCGAAGAAAGTCGTACGCGTCACTCTCAAGCCGCCACCGATGGCGGTCGAGACCGAACGCCTGCGCCGCATGATGTGCGCGGATTTCGTGTGGGAAGTGAACCGCATGCAGAACGAGGCCGGCGTGCGCGACGCAAGCGTCGAAACGATGCCCTACATATCGGCGCACATGTATGCGCAGGGCAAGGACATGGCGGGTGACGTCGCCGAGAAATTCTGGGACACCTGGTCGAAGACTCTGCACAAGGTGATGGAGCGCTGCGAGAAGTCACCCGAGAAGATGTATTTCACCGAGGTGCTGGTGCCCGCGCTCGACGGCACGATGCCGACGCGCGAGACGGCGACCGCCGCCGCTCAATAACATTGCGCCGCGCTGCGTGGCGCATCTCGAGAAAATCCTCAAGACCCAGCCTTGATCGCCTCGGTCTGCTGCCTCTGGTACTGGCTGCGTTTCATCGCCATGTAGTCGTCGTGCTTCACTTCCCGCAGCTGGCGCGCGAAGCGTTCCGTATCGGCAAACCAGATCTCGAGGCTCTGCTCGAATCGCTGCGGCGCCGGGCTGCTCAGGGAGCGTAGATAGGCGTCGAAGGCGAGGTAGTAACGCATGGTGTTCCGCTCCAGCGCGCCACGAGTGCCGCGCACCAGGCGCGGCTCATCGTCATCATCCTGCACCAGCGTGAAGCCGACTTTGTCCCGGCCTTTGGTGGAGAAGTAGACGCCGCTGACGTAGCGCGCCATCGCCCCCTGCGTGTACGAATACTGGATGTGCATGAAGGAGCGGTGGTCCGGCAACGCGGTCAGTTCCAGCGAAATACGGTAGTCGCTGGTGCCGAGCGGGCCCTCTTTGGCCACGAGCTCCACGCCCAGGAAGTCTTCGGTCGAAGCGGTGACCTTGTAGATGAAATCGACACGATGCGTATCGTCGAGCGGCTGGTTGATGTTCTTGCCCACCGCGGTCGACAGCTGCGGTTCTCCGTCGCCCGTCTTGGCGCGGCAATACTGCACGTTGAGATGCAGGATCATCGTGTCGCACCAGTTCGCCGGATTTTCGAACGCGGCAGTGACGGTGGCGAAGGGGTATTGAATCACCGCATAGGCGTCGCCACGCGGCGTGGTTACGCTTTCGTTGGATTCCACGATCAACCCGCGCTGAATTGCACTGTTGTCGAGCTGCTGGCTCAAAGCGGAATAACGCGCGCGGAGCGCCGCGGCGGGATCGGCTGGTTTCGTCTCAGCCAGAGCGCTCGAATCGCACAGGACCCACGCGGCGAAAAGCGCTGCAGCTCGAAGGTAAATGGTGATTCGTTTGGTTGGCAAAGGCACAAGCTCTTGCCAATGAGTGTCCGGGCAGGCGCGCGTGCGGGCTATAGGCGCATGCCGCAAGACTCATTTATCGCTGTCTTCAGGCTCCGGATTCGCGATTGGCTCGTCGGGTTGCTCGCTCTGGCGCGTTGTTTCCACGGGGCGCCAGGGATTCGGGTACGCCAGAAGCGAGCAGGCGCAAGCGCCCGGGATTGCTCCCTGGTAGGTGCTGCGATTCACGCAGATCTTCCACATCTCGTCGTCGCTGTAGTCGCGATAGTAGTTGCGCACTTCGTCGAAGGTGGGCGCGCCCGCACTGCCCATCGGACAGGTTGCGACTCTCAATGAATCGTCGGAGCCGCCCCAGAGAACGCCATGCAGGACGCTACGTTTGCGATCGCCAACATTCGCGACCACGGGCAGATCCTGCTCGTCCTTGGCGTTGCTGGCTTCTGCTTCCTTGCGCTCGTGAACTTCCTTGGCGATCGCATCGCGTATCGCGGTGCCGAATTTCTTGTCATCGGCGGCGACGGGATGCGACACGATGAGCGCAAGCAGCAAGGTGAAACAGGCGGCGCGGTGCATGGCGCCGAATCTAATCCTCGACGGCGATCCGGGCAATCCGTTGATTGCCACGAACCGCCGTTCAGGTTCCGTTCAGCTTACTTCGGCCGCCCCGAGAAGCCCGCCGCCGTGCGCAGCGCGTCGGCATCAAGTAGTTTGCCGTCGAGCATGATCACGCGGGTATTGCGCAGGTCGCCCACGCGCTTCGAGGGATCGCCGTCGACCAGCACCAGGTCCGCGACCTTGCCGGGCTTGATGGAGCCGGTACGTTTGTCCTGGCCCACGAGCCTTGCGGGAATGATGGTCGCGGTGGCCAGCGCCTCGCCGGGGGTCATGCCCGCCTCCACGTAGATTTCGAGCTCGTGCACGAGCTCGATGCCCGCGCCATCCGTGCCCGCAACGATGGGCACGCCGGCTTTGTGCATCTTGCCGAGCAGCGCAACCATCTTTGCCCAGCTCGCGCGATAGTGCGCGCGCGTCAGGTCCTTCGGCACAGCGAAACCACCCGTGCGGAAACCGCGCTCGGTGGACGGGGGCAGCGTGCCGACAAACGGCGCATAGGATGGCGACAGATCACCGTTCTCCGGCACGTACAGGGATTCGAACGCGACCATCGTCGGGTCGCTGTAGATGCCCTTGGACGCCATCGCCGAGATCAGGTCCGAGAGCGGCTTGCCGTTGATGTCGACATCCTTCGCATAACGTCCCGGGCCTTCGAAACGCTGGATGCCGTTCGATTCCTTGATCACTGCATCGGGCATCGCCTGCATCATGATCCAGTTGATGTGCGTGACTTCGTCGTAGCCCGCGTTCACCGCATCGAGCGTTCGCATGCCGACCGGAATGTGGCCGTGCACGTGCAGACCTTGCTTGTGCGCTTCGGCGGCCGCTGCCGGCAGCCAGTCCTTGTTCAACGTGCCGTAGAACTTCACGCCGATGAAGCCACCCGCCTTCGCCTTGTCGACGAGCGAGACGGCTTCCGCCTGGCTGGTTGCAACGTTTGCCACCTGCGCCGTGTATGTACCCTTACCGTCGATGAGCGATGACGCATACACGTGCGGGAACAGCAGGTCGCCGCGTGCCGCGCGCACACGCCGGTCGATAGTCTGCGAGTCGTCGTTGCCCGGGTCGCGCAGTGAGGTGACCCCCATCGAGAGCTCCTGCAGCCCGGTGTAGTCGGACGACACGTGCATGTGGCAGTCCCACATGCCCGGGACCAGCGTCTTGCCATGGCCGTCGATGACCTGCGCGCCCGCCGGAATCTTGGCTTCCCTGGCCGGGAATACCGCGGCGATGAGCCCCTTGTCGACGATGACTGTCTGGTCTTCGAGGAACATCTTCGCGTCCGCATCGAACACGCGCACGTTCGTGAACGCCACGGCGCCTCCCGGAGTTTTCACCAGCGCCTTTGCAAGCACCGGTGCCTGCGCTGCCATCGCCTTCGCTTGCGCCTCGGTGATGCGCACGTGCTCCGACGCGTATTGCTCCGGCAGCCAGCTCAGGAAGAACGAGAAACCAAAGAATTTGCCGTTGGCATCCGACCAGATCGGAATCGGGGAGTTGCTGATGCCGGTGACCGCCCAGGCAGTGATCTCCTTTTTCGCCGCGCCCTCGCCCACCGTGAGGGTAGTTAGCTTCTCCGCCTTCGCCTTGCCACCGGGCAGCAGCGCGAGAGTGTGATCCGGGCTTGCAAGCAGGCGCTCGAGCAACCACGCCGACATGTCGAACGGCCCGCCCTGCGCGGAATAGAACGCCGGCTTCGTGTAGTCCGCGCTGCCCGCGTCCACCGGGCTCTTCCAGCTGGCCTTGCCGCCGGCGATGCCGAAGGTTTCACTCGCATCACCCTGCGGGGTGATGCCGCGAATCGTGATCGACACCGGCATCCCGTCCGCGCCCGCCTTGCCGCTCGAGTCCAGCTCGAACACCTGGCCGCGCAGATTGATGCTTTCGCGGCCCATGCGTACGCCGTCCGAGCCGACCCACCGCCAGGAATCTCCGTGCTTGCCGCCCGTGGACTGGATGATGTAGTGCGTCGCGCTAGCCGGCGGCTTGGCGAGATCTGTCACCGAAACCTGCGCCGAAGCAGAGAGAGAGTAGGCGAGCACCAGGGCGGCGAGAACGAACTTGCGCAACACGGATTTCTCCCAGGAGTGAATTGGGACCGAGAATAGTCGCTTGAGAGGTCTCTTGCACTTTGTGCGCACACGGCGCGGCGCAGTTATGCGTCGCCTCGACCTTTTTGCCCAGTTTCACCAGGCAGTCGTCGCGACCCTGGTCTCGGCTAACAATCCCGTCGACTGGGGCGGCGGTCTGCTGGCGCTGCTGAAAGCGGTGGGCCCCGGGTCGTAGATGGATTGAGAAGTTAGGCCCGCCAGAGTAGCCTCCGTCGCCAGGGGGTTGGCAATGACTTCATTTCGATGGCAACGTGTAATCGCGGTCCTGTGTGCAGCGAGTTTGGTGCTGACGTCGTGTTATTCACTGAGTCCCGTCCCAATTCCGAGCGGCGAAAGTCCGCCAGCCCTGCCTGCAGTCTCGGTGGGCGACACCGTCATCATCACCACCAGGACCAATGAGACAAAGACCTTTGTCGTCACTGCAGTCGAGGCAGACGCCCTCGTTGGAAAGCGCGTGCGCGTGGTCTACACGGACATGGCCACCCTGAACGTCAAACACCTTCGCAAAGGGCCCACAACCTGGGTGGTGCTGGGGGTGGTGTTCGGGATTCTCTCCATCATGGCGGCCGTGGAAGCGGCGGAAGCGTATGACGATGTTTTCGAGGGGAATTACTAGTTCCCGCTGCCACTCTTCGCCATTGCCTGCCTGCGCCAAGCCACCGCATCCCAAATGTTCGTCTTCGACTTCCTGAGGCAGCGGGCTAACAGCTTCGAGTCGATGTCCGCCTCGTCCGTGTACTTCAGCTCCGCCGCGTGGAACTTGCCGATGGGCGTCAGCGCTGGCTCACCGAATTCCTGACCGTTCCAGAACAGCAGCGCCACGCCGGTGGTCTTCGTCGAGTAGCCCACCACGGGGTTCTCGCCGATGAACCACACCGGATGGCCATGCCAGACCTTCGAGGTCGCCTTTGGCAGCGCCGCATCGATGGTCTTGCGCAGACTGTCGACGACGGACTTCTGTTTCGGCTTCTGCTTCTTCGCGTAAGCGTCAATGTCGTCTTTCATGCGTGTGGTCCTTTGCCCTGCCGTTCTAGTTCCGCGCGCATGCGCGCTTCCTTCGCCTGCAGTTCCGGCGTGTACGCTTCGCCGAAGTCTTCGGCTTCGAAGATCGGGCGAATTTCGAGTGTCGCCTCTTCGCCCGGCATCGGGTCCGGGCAGCGGCGCGCCCAGGACACCGCCTCGTCCATCGACTTCACTTTCCAGATCCAGAATCCCGCGACGAGTTCCTTGGTTTCCGCGAACGGGCCATCTATCACGGTGTGGGTTCCGCCCGAGAACTGGATGCGCTTGCCCTTCGCGCTGGGGTGCAGGCCTTCGCCCGCCTGCATGATGCCGGCCTTGACCAGTTGCTCATTGAAATTGCCCATGTCCGTGAGCAGTTTCTCGCTCGGCATGACGCCGGCTTCGCTGTTTTTCGTGGCTTTCACGATCACCATGACTTTCATCTCGATCTCCTCGAATTGGATGTTCGAAAGGTAGTCGAACGGCGCCTCGGGAATTCGACTGCGTTCGTAAGCCCTTGATGTACCCAAGGATCGCGGCACTTTGCCTACCGATCTCGCGCCGATGTCCTACGCCTCCACCAGCCCCCACGCGCCTACCCTAGCAATGTTCAAAAACCGATGGGGTGTTCTATGCGTTTCTCCAATGTTTTCCTGGCGCTCGCCGCTGCCACGCTGATCGCGACCGGCTGCGCCCAGCAGAAAGCGCCCGCGAACAAAGCTCTTGATGCGATCGAAGCATCGCTCAAGGACGTCAGGGACGACGCTGCGAAATATGCGCCCGATGGACTGAAGGGTGTCGAAGCGCAGTTTGCGCGACTCAAAGAGAGTTACGACAAGAAGGAGTACGACAACGTGCTCGCCGGAACGCCGGAACTCGACAAGGCAGTCGCCTCGCTCAAGGATGCCGTCGCCGCTGGCAAGAAGCACGCTGCCGACGCGCTCGCCGCTGCCAAGAGCGAATGGGAAAATCTGAATACCGAAGTGCCGAAGATGATCGAGACCATCCAGGCCCGCGTCGACGAGCAATCGAAGAAGACGTTTCGCCTGAAGGTCAGCAAGGAAGAACTCGAGTCTGCCAAGTCCGGGCTCGAGTGGATGAAGACCGAGTGGGCCGAAGCCACCGCGGCGGTGAACTCGGGCAAGCAGGTCGTCGCTGCCGAGAAAGCGCGCGCCGTAAAGGCGAAAGGCGAAGAAGTGCAGAAGACGCTGAGCATGAAGGAGGCGTAATGCGGTTATCGAAGTCACTCGTCGCGATCGCCGCGACCACGATCCTCTTCACCGGCTGCGCCAAAAATGAAGAGCCCGCACGGCAGGCGTTGGCGGCAGCCGAGGCGTCGCTCGCCGAAGTGAGAGTCGACGCGGCGAAGTTCGCGCCCGAGGAACTGCAGGTCGCCGAGGCCAGGCTGGTGAAGGCCAGGGAAAACCTCGCCAAGGAAGAGTACAAAGATGTGCTCGGTGACGCGACGCAGCTCAGCAAGGAAACCGCCACGCTCAAAGAGGTGGTGATCTCGAAGCAGACTCAGGTCGCGGCCGCCACGCACGAGTGGGAAGCCTTGAGCGAAGAAGTTCCCAAGATGGTCAAGGCCATCGAGTTCCGCGTCGATTCGCTGTCGGGATCGAAGCTGCCGAAAGACGTGAACAAGGAAGCATTCGAGGCCGCCAAGGCCACGCTCCAATCGATGAAGTCGATGTGGGCCGAAGCCAGCGCTGCGTTCAACGAGGGCAACGCGGTTGCGGCCGCGGACAAGGCCCGCGCCGTGCAGGCCAAGGGCGAGGAAGTCATCGGCCAGCTCGCCATGAGCCCGGTCTGAACTGCCGCACTGATTAGCTAGATTGACGCTGGCGTCCGGGAGACTATTTTCCCGGGCGCCACGTTGCATTGCGCGGCCAGCCGGTCCACCAGCATGTCCGTGAACACACGCACTTTACGTGACGGGTGATCGCCCGGCGGCCTCACCACATAGAGTCCCGCCTCCGGCATCGGGTATTGCGGCAGGAGCGTGACCAACGCGCCCGAGGCGATGTGCTCGTCGATGAGGAAGTCCGGCAGCATCGCAATGCCCAGCCCCGCGAGCACCGCCGACACCAGCGCCTGACCATGGTCCGCCTTGAAGCGTCCCTGCGGGTGCAGCGTGATGACCTGATCACCATCACGTACGCGCCAGATTTCCATGCCCTGCATGAGCGCCGGATGATTTCCGATGTCATCGAGTGACATCGGGGCGCCGTTCGTTTTCACGTAGTCGGGAGTTGCCACCAGCCTGCCAGTCACCGGCCCGATGCGCCGCGCGACGAGTGATGAATCCGGCAGCCACCCCAGGCGGATCGCCACATCGAATCCCTCGCCCACCAGATCCACGAAGCGATCACCGTAGGCCGTGGTGATCTGCAGCTGCGGATGTCGTTTTGCAAATTCCGCGATCAGCGGCGCGAGATGCGACGCGCCAAATGACAGCGGCGCCGCGATGCGCAGCAGACCTCGCAGTTCGCCCTCTGGGGAAAGGCTGTCGCGCGCAGCTTCGAGCTCCGCCACCACGCGCGCCGCGTGCTCGCGGAACGTCGCGCCGGCTTCCGTGAGTGCCGCCCCGCGGGTCGTTCGCGTGAGCAGTTGGGTGTTGAGCTCGCTCTCAAGGCGACTGAGCCTTCGGCTCACGATCGACTTCGGCAGCCCCAGCCGTCGCGCCGCCCCGGACACACCGCCGGCGTCGGCAACAGCCACAAAAGTCTCCAAATCGGATAAATCCGGCACTCGCGTTCCACTTTCAGCAACACAGAAGGCCATTCGACGCGGCTAGTGTCGCGCTATTGGCAACGCGAAGATGGGCTCCAAGAGAAAAGGAGTCAAGCCCATGTCGAACATTCTCGTCATCAATAGCAGCGCCGCAGGCCGGGATTCGGTCTCGCGTGTGCTCGTCGCCGACGCCGTCAGCAAGCTGCTCGAGGTCAATCCACACGCCAGGGTCACGCATCGCGACCTCGGCGAGAATCCGCCGCCGCACCTGATCGCGCAGACGCTGAATGGCGTGCGCGGAGAGGCCGCGACCGAACCCGAGTTCGCGGCGCGACGCTTGTCAGATGAACTCATCGGCGAGCTCAAGTCCGCCGACACCGTCGTCATCGGCGCACCCATGTACAACTTCAGCGTGCCCACCACGTTGCGCGCCTGGTTCGATCACGTGCTGCGCGCCGGCGTCACGTTCAAGTACGCCGACGGCGCCGTCCGCGGGTTGTTAGGCGGGAAGCGCGTGATCGTCATCGAGTCGCGCGGTGGGCTCTACAGCGAAGGCCCGGCGCAGGCCGTGGACTTCCAGGAGCCGTACCTGCGGCATCTGCTCGGCTTCATCGGCATCACCGATGTGACGTTCGTGCATGCCGAGAAGATCGGGTACGGGCCGGAGGCGCGCACCGAGTCGCTGGAAGCGGCGAAGGCGAAGATCTCGGAAGTCGTGGGCGCGGAGCTCGTGAAGGCGGCTTGAGAGCGCCGAGCGCTCGATTCGCACCAGCCGCGCGATCAATGTGATTATTGCTTGCGCGGCCCCTCAATGATTTGCGCCCTGCACCCGCCTACACGGCCGTGCGGCGAGCGCTGATGCTTGCGCGCCGGTCCGCGCGCCCAAGCTTGGCAATGGCCGAAAAGCCCCAACCCGATCCGGTGCCTGCCGACGACCCGCCGCCCCACCCGGCCGAACCGCTGCAGATCGATACGCCGGTCATCGACATGCAGGATCTCGAGCACAAGCCGGGTCCGGATACGCGCGTGAGCAGCAAGGGTGTGCGAATCGAACCGACGCTCGGCGACGACACCCATGATTTCGCCAGGGAAGACGAAGCGGCACTCCATGCCATCGAGGAACTCGAGAAATATCTCAAGGAGGCACGATGACGAGCCCAAAGAAAGTCGATGTCGACAAGCTGCTCGACGAAGCCGACGGTGAAACACCGAAGGGACACGACATCCGGTCGCTCGGGCCGAGCGACAGCTCGGACAGCGGAGCCGACATGGTCGGCGTCGGTGGCCTCGACAGCACCACCGATCGCAACGGCACTGGCGAGCGTACCAGCGTGGAAAACGATCCCGACCTTACCGACGCGGACATCGCCGCCGACGACATTGCGAGGGCCGAGGAAGTTGGCCTCGGTGGCGGACTCGATCAGGCCGAAGAGGCGCAGCTCGGAGTCACGGACGAACAGATCGAGGCCGCAGTCCGGGAGCGACTGGGCCTCGATCGTGGCTAGCCATACGCACGCGCCGCTTCGCCCGGATATTCCCGAGCCGATGCGCGCAGCGTGCGCATCATCCAGCGATCATTGTGCTCATGACCGGTGTGCCCGATCGGTGCCTGCAGATCGCGAAAACCATGGCGGCCGTAGAATTCCAGTGCAGCCTGCATCTGCGTGACCGTTTCCAGGTAGCACCGCACGTAGAGGAACTGCTTCGCGGCCGCGAGGCAGCGCTCGAGCAGCGCGTCGCCGATACCGCGGCCGCGTGCATCCCTGCGCAGGTACATGCGCTGCAGCTCGCAGGTCAGGGGATCCGCGCCCGCAAGTGGCGCCACACCGGCTCCGCCCACCACCTCACCACCTAGCAAGGCGACGAAGTACAGCGTTCGCTGCCGCTGGTAGGTGGCGTAGAGCGCATGATCCGCGGGCTCGAGAAGTGGAACACCTTTGGCAGCGATCCCGTATTCCCCGCGCGAATCCGCGATGATCTTCAGCAGCGCCGGCACGTCCGCCAGCTCTATTGGGCGTATTTCGAGTAGATCGGTCTTTGGCATGTTCGCGTCCTTGAAGGGGCCTTCCCGGCGGATGCGAACAAAAAAACGCCTCCGCTAGGGAGGCTGGTTTCGGTTGAGCTGAATGGTCAGTTTCGTGCGCTCAATCACCGGCCTCCACGTTGAGTGGTTGCCACGAATACGATTTGCAGAAATGGTTGAGCACGGGAGGGAAGTTACGTGAGTGCGCGAGGGGCTGTCAACGCGCGATGAGGGATCGATTGGTTATGTCGGTATGGCGGGACGCCACAATGGCACCGATTCGTCTGCCATGCGCCACAACCACACACCGATGAGGACGCGGCCAAGTGGTTGAATCGCCGGGTAGCTCCAGCTCGCCAGCGGCTCGGGCAGCGAGAACCAGCCGAGTTCCCGGGCGATGAGCGTGAGCGTCAGCAGCACCGCCGCGAACATGAACAAGCCGGTCACGCGCGCGAGGCCGTGCAAATGGAGAAGCACGACACTCAGGCAGAAATTGCCGATCGCGAAGCCCACCAGGATCAGGAAATACATCCCGTCCCACAGGCCGTCGTACATCATGGTTAGTGTACGAATGTCAGCGCGCGTCGCGACGTCGGCCGTCGCGAAGGCGGTGCGCCATTTATCGAAGGCGAACAGCGTCATCGTCTGTTGCGCAGCTTCGGTGAATCCCCAGAGCACGAAGCCGAGCAGCCCAACTACTGCGAAGGCGGCGGCGATTGAGCGGATGCGCACGGCGATCGCGAGGCCGGCCATCATCACGAGGAACGGGTGGATGAAATACACCCACGAACGCAGCACGTAGGCCGGATCGTGCACGCGCGCCATGCGTTGTTCGAATCCGTCGACGGGCGTGAAGAAGTTGGGCAGGAAGATCAGCCCCAGCGTCGTTACCGCCGAGAGCACCGAGCAGATGGCGGCGGTGCGGTAGAAAGTGGGGCCAAAATGCATTGCCAGATTCTTGCCGAGACGCGAGCGGCACTCCAGCCGTTTCTCAACGCCTGGGCGTGTTCCGGCCTGTGTTCGGCGCGCAAGAGCGAGCAGACCCTCGTTTCAATCCTGGAACCTCACCGAGGACTCTTCTTGCAGTCGCCCAGATCGCCGGAGTAGTTGCCCGCCCTGGCGGCGGTCGTATCGACGCGCCCCACGCGCCCGTGAAACCGCCCGGGGATCGTGACGTTGAAGCTCTGGGAAAGCATCTTGTCGCCGAACTCGTAGTTGCAGCGAATGCTGCACTCCATGGAGTCCTCGGTCTGGTTGTCCACCTCCGCCTCGAGAATGCCCTGCGGGGTGACGACGCACGCCAATAGTCTGACGGGGCCGTCCGAGGCGGATGGCGGCGTCAAACCGTAGACGTCTGCGTGAAGCGCCACCATCGCGCCGAGTGCAATCAACCAATGTCGCGTTTTCATGCTCTCCTTACTGGCGCGTCACACTCACATTGTCGAAGCCCGCTTCGATGATGCTGCCCGCGGCCGCATCGGCCGCTTCGAAGCGCAGCCGCACCGTTTGCCCGGCGAAGGTACTGATGTTCACCGTCTGCGTCGTCCAGGCGCCGCCGACCACGGTGCCACCCGTGCCCGGACGCGTGAACACTGTCTGCGGAGTGCCGCTGGTCCCAACGACGCGAACGCGGAAGTAGTCCGCGCTGGTCGCATTGTTGTTGTGCGCCAGGTAGTAGCGGAAGCGCAGGGTGGTGGTGCCTCCGGCCGGCAGCGCGATGGCAGGCGATTGAACCGATGTCATGCCTTCATCGACATCCCCCGATCCCACCGCCGAGCCCGCCGAAAGCCCGGTGATGAAACAATTCACCGACGGACCGTCGCAGGTTCCGAGCTGCAGCGTGACACCATTGAAGTTAGTCGACTGCGGGTCGCCGCGCGCCCATCGGCCTCGAGGCGCGGTGTTGGCGCCCGAGGTGAGCGTCCATCCTCCCGCTGCCTCAAAGTTGTCGCTGAACACTGTTCTGTTCACCGCGGGCTGGAACAACGCCGTGAATGTCGTATCGTCGTTTGGCGTCGTGATCTCGTGCGTCGCTTGCCCGCCATCGGACCAGGACACGAAGTCGTACGTGGTGCCGCCCGACGTCTGCGGCGTCACCACTCCGAGCGTGCGAATCACACCCTCGACGCCCGTGAACGAGAACGGCGCGGTAATCGGCAAGCCATCGAGCGTAAGCTGTGCGTTGGCCACGTTGCTCTCGATGCGTATCACCGATGTCAGCGGCCGCACGTCGGACTGCGAGGTGTGCGTGAGCCCGGACGAATCGCGAACCGTGAGGATCACGCGATAGAACACGTTCGACGACGTCTCGCCGCGATTGGCGATCGTGAACGTACCCGTCGAGATGCCGCTCGTGTCACCCATGTGCGGATGCACGTGATCGTCATGATGGAAGTCCACGCGCCAGGTGAAAGCGCTCGGCGGCAGGTTGCCGTCTTCCGGATCGTTGCCCGTGCCGGCGAACGTGATGACCTGGCCACCGCGGTAGTTGGCGCCGTTGGCGGGCGCGGTGATCGTGCCCGTGGGCGCGCTGTTGCTGAGCACCGTGAGCGTCGCCGAATTGCTGAGCGCGGAGCCGCTGGCATTGCTTACGAGCACGCGGTACATCGAGCCGTTGTCCGCGGCAGTCGTCACCCGCGTGTACGTGCGTGCCGTGGCGCCCGCGATGTTCACGCCATTCCGCTGCCACTGATAGGCGAGCGGCGCCGTGCCCGAGGCCGTGACCGCGAATGTCGCGGACTGGCCCGCGGCGACCGTGACATTGGCAGGGTGCGCCGAGATGCTGGGCGCCGTGTTCGCGGTGAACTGCACGCGAAACAATTCGCCGCCGCCACCGCGCGCGAGATAGTAGAGCGAGCCGTCCTGATGCACCTGGATGTCCGCCAGCGAGCTGACGCCGGTGGCGAAATTGGTGGGTGTGTTGTAGTTCGGTGGGCTCAGGGTCCGGATGAATCCCGCGCAGAAGTCGCCGAAGAAGTAGCGCCCGGCATACTCGGCAGGGAACGTGGCGGTGGTGGGCCGATAGAACGCCCCACCGGTAATCGCGCAAACGCCGCCCGAATGGTTGAAGGTGTGGATTGGATAGCGCACACCCGCGACGCCCGCCGGGTTGTTGCCTTCGGTCTGCGGCCATCCGTAGTTCGAACCCGCGACGCCCTGGTTGACCTCTTCCCACGTGACCTCGCCCACATCGTTGATGTGCATGCGGCCGTTCGTCGGGTCGATCGCGAACGTGAACGGATTGCGCAGTCCCCGCGCCCAGATCGCCTGGTTCATGCCCGTGGTCTGGCTGATGAACGGATTGTCGGACGGGATCGTGCCATCCGGGTTGATGCGCAGCATCTTGCCGAGCGTGGTGGTGAGCGATGGCGCGTTGGAACTGTTGGCGTTGTCACCCACCGCGATGTAGAGCCTGGCGTCAGTGCCGAAGTGAATCGCACCACCGTTGTGGTTGGTCGCCGAGCTCAGGTTCGGGAGATTCAGGATCTGCACCTCGCTTCCCGCCGCCGCGACGTCGGGATTCGCGGCGCTGGCAGTGAAGCGGCTCACGCGATTGTGGATGGGCGAGGTCGTGGTCGTGTAGTACACGTAGACGAAGCTGTTGGACGCGAAGTTCGGATCGAACGCCACGCCGAGCAGGCCGCGTTCACCTGAAGCGTTCACGCTGGCCGTGAGAAACGGCTGCGTCAACAGCGCGCCATTCTTCACTACGCGTAAGGCGCCGCCCTGCTGCGCCACGAAAATGCGTCCGTCGGGCGCGACAGCCATCGCCGTCGGGCTGGACATGCCCGTGGCCACGCGCGTCTCGGCGAAGCCGGTTGGCAACGTGGCGCCATGCGTGATTGTTGCCGCGCACAGCGAGCACAACAGAGCTGCAA
>DASQJS010000084.1:0-4790 GCA_035630995.1 Steroidobacteraceae bacterium
AGTCGACGGTGCCTTCACCCAGCGCGACCGAGGGCGGGTCCTTGCCGTCGGCAGCCCGCTTGGCAACGTCTTTGACGTGCAACGCGATCACGCGGTCTTTGTACTGATTGAGCAGCGCCACGGGGTCCTGCTGCGCCACCGCCACCCAGCCGATGTCCATCTCGATCTTCACGAACTTCGGATCGGTCATGGCGAACAGGTGATCGAACGCGGTCTTGCCATCGAACTTTTTGAATTCAGCGCTGTGGTTGTGATAACCGAAAACCATGCCGGCATCCGCCACCTGCTTGCCGAACTTGTTGAAGAGGTCCGCGTTCCACTTCCAGTCCTTGAGGTCGACTGCCTTCATGCGCTCTTCCCAGGGCAGCTTTTCCTTCTCGGGCGATACGCCCGGCGAGGAACAGACCACGTACTTGAGGCCCAGCGCCTTGGCGTCCGCGATGATCTTGTCGCCGCTCTTGGCGATGTCGCCCGCGCCGGCGTGGGTGCTCACAAGCGAGAAGCCGATGTCCTTCATGAGCTTGGCGAGATCGGCCGGAGCCTTGCCGTAGTAGCCCGCGAATTCGATGTCACGGAACCCGGCGGCATAGACCTTTCGCAGCGTGCCTTCGAGATCTTTTTCGGCCTCGGACTTCACCGTCCACAACTGGATGCCCAGCGGAATCTTGATGTGATGATTGGCGAAAGCCAGTGAAGAAGTCAGTGAACCGGCTGCCATACCAGCTCCCGCGGACACGAGGAATAAACGTCTGCTCAGCATGAAAGCGCCCCTCTGATTTGCCGACGCCGGAGTACACGGCATAGGGCCGCCAGCCGTCAAGATCAGGTGTCGGGCTGCCCGGTGCACTCGGCAATGACCTGGCGCAGCTCGGCGATCCGGGGCGGCTTGCTCACCACGGCGAAGACATCCGCGGGAGTTTCACCCGATGCCACCAGCCGCTGGCCCCAGCCGGTGAGCATGATGATGGACGTGCTTGGCGCTGCCGCCTTGATCGCCGCCGCCACCGCGCGGCCGTCGACGTGCGGCATTCCCAGGTCGGTTATGACCACTGGAAACGGCTTGCCCGCTTTCAATGCATCGCGGAAAGCATCGATGCCCACCCGGCCGCCGCTGGCCGTCTGCACCTGGTGACCGTCGTGCACCAGCACCTCACGAAGTGAAGTGAGCAGCACCGGATCATCGTCGATGAGCAGTATTTTTGTGTGCCTCGGGATCTTCTGGATGCGCAGACTGCCCGTGGATTGCGCTGCCGGCGACGTCGATGGGAACGTCAACCTGAACGTGGTGCCCTCGCCCGGCGCGCTGAAAATGTCGATGTCGGCGCCATGGCGCTGAGCGATGCCATACACCATCGCCAGTCCGAGGCCGGAACCCCGATCCCCCTTGGTCGTGAAGAACGGTTCCAGACAACGGCGGCGCGTGGCTTCGTCCATGCCGGCTCCGGTGTCGCTGACCTCGATGAACACCCGGCGCGAGACGCCCTTGCCGGCCTCGAGCGAGTGCCCTGCGCGCAGGGTGAGCGTGCCGCCCTCGGGCATCGCGTCCGTCGCGTTGAGGACGAGATTGATCAACGCCTCGCGCAGCTCGCTCGCGAGGGCCATGACGACCGGACTTTCCCCTTCGCATTCGACCTTGGTCTCGATGACCTTGCCGCGTTGCTGAGCCATGTCGCTCCACCGTGCGCGAGTCAGCTCGAGAACTTCGCGAAATGCCTGCGTGACCGACACGGGCGCCAGCTCCATCTGACCGTAGCCCTTGCCCTGGCGGTAGAACTCGCCCATGCGCGCCACGGTGTGCGCGACGTCGTCGACGGCACGCTGGATGATTTCGAGTTGTCCCCGCGCGCGCGCGCTGAAGCCGGTCTCATGGGTAAGCAGCGCCTCGACATACAGCGATACGGGAGAGATCGCGTTGTTGATGTCGTGGGCGATGCCGCTGGCCATCTGGCCGAGGGCGCGCAGCCTCTCCTGCTGCATGACCGCGCCCTGGCTCACCTGCAGGTCGTCGTAGGCCTGCTTGAGTGAGTCGTGGAGTTGCGCCTGGTTGGCGGCCAGCGACACGTGATCGCACAACTGCCGCAGGAACTCGCATTCGGCGCTGCTGAACGCGTGGGGGGCGTGCCTTGCGACCACCAGCACGCCAAACACGCCGCTGCGCTGCTCGACCATCAGCGGCACGACCACCATCGAACCCAAACCGCCTTTCGCGAGGCGCTGCGGAAACGGAAAGCGGACCTTGGAGATGTCCGCCTCGTACACCAGCTTGCCCGCGACGCAACGCGAGAGCCCGTTCTGATCGATCTCGATTCGGGATTGCTCGGTCATCGCCAGCTCGAGCGCCAGCGGTCCGCTGCGCTCGCCGACGCAGCACACAGTGAGCACGCGCGTGTGATGCGTGTAGTTGCACAGCGCGGAGAAGTCCGCGGGCAGGTGCTCTTCGACACTGCGCACTACCACCTGGAAAATGCTTTCGAGGTCCTGGCGCTCGCCGATGGCGCGCGTGATGCGTTCGAGCAGTGCCAGCCGCTCGAGCTGCACCAGTGCGCGTCGCTCGGCAACCTGGCGCGTATGCGCCTCTGTGCGCAGATCCGTGTTGGCCGACTCCAGCGCAGCGGTACGTTCGGCCACGCGCGATTCCAGCGCCTCATTGCTGGCCTTCAGTTCACGTTCGGCTGTCATGCGCTGCGCGGTGTCGAATGTCCCCATCTGCGTGAGGCTTAACAGCAGGTAGAGCTCGCCCGCGACGCGCACGAAATGCGTGAGGATGGCCATCTTGTCGGCGGGCCCCGTCGAATAGAGGATGAGAAGCGGTACGAAAAATGTCACGGCCGCAAAGACCGCGAACACTTTCGCGAGGCGGTCCTGGTGGCGCAGGCGCCAATAGCCAACGATGACCGGGATCCACAGCAGCGCCGCGGGTATCAGCGTGGGCCGCGTGATGCCGAGGAACCACGGTGGGCTGTAACGTGGCACTACCGCGAACAGCACCATCATGGCCGCTGAAATGAATACCAGCGCGACGGCCAACAGCGCCGGATTGGTGTTGCGGCGGCTGAGTGGCAGCGCCGCGAGCAGGCCGAGCGGCAGTAGATAGGCAGCGGGCGACCAGGTGCCGAGACGCAGCAACAGCGCGGCGTCCGGTGCTTCGGCGAAATCGAGCGCCGTGATCACGTGCAGCAGTTCCAGGATGCTGACCGCCGTGAAACACACCGCCTCGAGGCGCGGCCGGCTCTGGCCCGTGCGCCACCCCAGGTCCCAGAGCAGGAACGCGAGCACACCGCTCACCATGAACACCGCGGTGTCGAGGATGGAATGCAGCGCCGGAAAATCGCTGCTGGCCGACTGCATCACCGCCACCATTGCCATCAACAACAGCAAGGCGACCGCGAGCATTTCGCGGTTCGGATTCAGCGAGCGCCTGGCGTCCATCGGCCCCCCATGTCCCAGGGCAGCCGGGACCGCGTGAGAATACTACTTGTCCACCAGGCCATCGCTACCGGGTAAGTCTCACCTCAGGCTGCAAGGCTCGGGTGAGTTTCTAGTGAGGCGATAAAATCGCGCACCTCGCGCATATTCGGCGGCTTGCCGAGCACACGATCTATGTTGGGTGGATTTTCGCCCGTGGCGGCCAGGCGCTGTCCCCAGCCGGTCAACATAACCAGTGTCGTTGCGGGTGCGATCGCCTTGATCGCAGCGGCAACCTGGTGACCGTCCATGCGTGGCATCCCGAGATCGGTGAACACGATCGTGAAAGGCGCGCGGCTGATCTTCGCCACGAGAAAAGCATCGATTCCGGCCTGACCGTCGTGTGCAGTCTGCACGTAGTGCCCATCGGACTGGAGCGTCTCGCTCAGCGCCTGCAACAATCGCGGCTCGTCATCGATGAGTAGAATCCGAGTGGCCTTTGCGACACGGATATTGCTGCTCCCGTCGTTCGCGACTCCCACAGTCCGGTGGCCGATGGGAAAAGCGAGCGCGAAGGTCGAACCCTTCCCAACAGTGCTGGAAATCTCGACGACCCCGCCGTGGCGCTGCACGATCCCGTACACCATTGCGAGACCCAGCCCCGAGCCACGCTCACCCTTGGTGGTGAAGAACGGCTCGAAGCAATGCAACCGGGTCGGCTCGTCCATGCCAGTACCGGAATCGCTCACTTCGAGAATCACTCGCTGGTCTTCGACGCGCGTGCGCAAGGTCAACGTGCCCCCCGCGGGCATCGCATCCGACGCGTTCAGGACCAGGTTGATGAGCGCTTCGCGGATTTCACTTTCCTCGGCCATGATGACGGGGTTGTCCGCCGACTCTTCCACGCGAGTATCGATGACGACGCCCCGCTGCTGCGCCATGTCGCTCCAGCGGGCGCGCGTCATGTCCAGAACTTCCTGCAGCAGCTTGTTGGCGCTTACCGGCCGCAGTTCCAGTGACTCGTGACGGCGATAAAACTCACCCATGCGCGCCACGGTTTGCGACACGTCGTCGGTGGCGCGCTGAATCGTTTCGAGTTGTTTGCGCGCGCGCGGACTCAGCCCGGGTTCGTGACTGAGCAACGCTTCGGTGTAGAGCGTTATCGGCGAGATCGCGTTGTTGATGTCATGCGCGATGCCGCTCGCCATCTGCCCCAGCGCCCGCAATCTCTCGTGTTGCGTGATCCTCTGCTGCGACAGTCGCAGGTCGTCGTACGCCGATTGCAGATCCGCGTACAGCTTGGCGTGGTTAGTGGCGAGCGCCACATGTTCACTGAGTTGGCGCAGGAATTCGCAATCGCTCTCGCTGAAGCCTCCGACATCACG
>DASQJS010000085.1:0-5702 GCA_035630995.1 Steroidobacteraceae bacterium
TCACGCTCGCCCTGGGCGTGCTCCTGCAATTGCCGATCGACGCGCTCGCGGTCGTCGGCATGCAGGTTGCTGAACCAGGGGTTTGGCATCACGTCCCACTGCGCACGCGAGTAACCCGTCATCGCCAGCCACAGCGGACTCGAGGTGCGCGCGTTGCTGGGTACGTGCCATTGCCAGAACGCGGCACGCGCACCCCATAACGCCGTCGCCAGCCGCGACTCGCTGTCGCTGCGCGCCATCTCTTCGCTCTTGCGGCGGTCGATGTCGAGCAACAGTCCGGTGATGCGCTGCGCGGATCCGTCGCGCTCGCGCAGCACGACGCGCCCGCGATGCAGAACCCACAACCAGCGATGTCCCGTGGCTAACAACCTGTATTCGCATTCGAACCGGTCCGCGCCGTGATGACAGGAATCCGCCGCCGCGATGAACGCGCCGAGATCGTCGGGATGGATCCGGCGCTTCCATTCGGCGCAGGGCATGGCGTTCGCGTGCACGTCGATGCCGAGTGCGCGCAGCCACGCTTCATCGACCTGGAAGTGATCCGCGGCGACCTGCCAGTCCCAAACCGCCGCCTGCGCAAGCTCGAGCGCCGAACGGAATTCGGCCGGCAGCGGCGTGGCGGGGACGAGCGCGGATTCGGGACGTGCGTTCATGACCGATTATTGTTATCTGCCAGCCAGACGCACACTTTGATCTACCGCAAGCTTTGGGGAAGCCGGCGCCCGGAAACGCGAAAACGCCCACTTACTCATGTTCCGTCCTGTTTTTCCGCATCGACTAGGTATTCCAGTAAGGGTCGTACGGCTACTGCACCGTGAGACACGTCAGTATCCTCTGACATAAGCCTTTGACAAGAATCTAACGGAATAGCGAGGTCAACACAGTGGTAGACGGAAGTACGACACGGAATCCCACGGTGGCTGACTACTCTGAGTGGAAAGCTCGGGACTACTTCCAGACCTACTACAGCGAGGTCGTGCTCCCCGATGAGCAGGCCGTTCTCGCGTACCAGATCGACGTCCTGCGCGCGGCGCGCGCCCGCTTCGGCCGCGGACTCGAATACGGCTGCGGACCGACCATGCACCGCGCGATCGCGGCTTCAAAGTACGCATTCCGCATCGACATGGCGGACTGGCTGGCGGACAACCTGGCCGAAGCGCGGGAGTGGCTGTGCGCGGATGAAAGCGCGCCCGAATGGAAGCGCTTTACTCGTTACGTGCTGGCCTGCGAGGGGCATTCGCGTCCTAACAATGCGCGCGTGGTGCAACGCGAGGCGCAGACCCGCAAGGTGGTGCGCGGGCTGTACGTGAGCGACGCGCGCCTGCGACAGCCGCTGGGACCGACGCGTGAAGGCTTCTATGATCTGGTCATCACCGGCTTCTGCATCGATGCGATCTCGAGTGATCGCTCGGTCTGGCGCCGCTGCATGCGAAACGTCACCTCGATGCTCCAGCCGGGCGGCACTTTCATCATCCATGCGCTGCATCAGTGCAAGGCGTACAAGTGCGGGGACCGGATGTTTCCGGGCTCGAACCTCACCATCGACGACATGCGCGACGCGATGCTGGAGAACGGCTTTACCTCGTCGAGCATCGATGCGCAGGTCATTCCCTGCCGCGATAACGCGATGTACGGCTACTCCGGCATCCTCACGGCTTCCGGCCGCAAGGCGCCGGCGCGCAAGAAATCCCACTAGCTAGGCGCGCTGGATCAACCAGACTACGCCGGCCGTGCCCAGCGGGCACGAACCCGATCGGAAGCCGCCGCGACCGCCCCTTGGGCGTGGGTCGCGGCGGCCACCGCCAGCAGCGCCAACAGACGTGCTGGACCCCTCACTGCTATTCACCAGTGCCAATCAGCGGCTCGAAGATCGCCGGGTCGTCGGCATCCTGGATGAACGTGATGCCATTCACGACCGTCGGTGCATCTGCCCCGCCCCTGGCGAAGGCAGCCAGCGCGGTCTCACGTATCGAGGCCGTGCGCGCATTCACCGTCACCCGGAACGAGCGCATGGTCGCCGCGCCCTGCGCATCGGTCACGGTCAGCGTGACGTTCACCGCGCCGGTGGCGGCTTCGAGCGGTGTCAGCGTAATGCTGCGCACCGCGCCACCGCCGCCAAGCGCGATTCCATCCGCCGGGACCACGTCGGTTCCATCGGCCGTGGCGCTCACCGTCAGCATGGACGCATCCGTCTCGCGATCGCCGATGCTGAATTCAATCGGACCCACGACGGAATCCTGGAAGCTGGTCCTGTCGGCGATGCCAGCGATGCTGGGCGCAACGTTCGCTGCCGGCGGCTCCGGTTCCATGTAGTCGTTGTCGTTGCTGCTGCAGGCCGCCACGACCAATGTCGTGGCGGCGAGCAGCACAAGACCCGCTTTGTTTGTCTTGTGCGATGACATGTTAGTAACTCCCCGAGCCCGGCAGCGGCGTGGTGAGGTACGGAAACGTGGTGTCGAAGTCCGCTGCCGAGACGGGCGCGCCGTCCGTGAACGGCGCGAATCCAACGGGCGCGTTCTGGGCAGCCGTCTTCGTCTGATCGCACACCTTGAGATCGACGCTGTTACCGCCGATGGTCAGCGGGTAACACAGCGCACCCATGAACACGCGCAGCGAGATGTCCACGGTGTCGTCTCCAGGGCGGCGGCCGTTCGGAAAGCCCGCAAGATCACCACCGGCCACACCGAAGTTGCTCTGGCTGGCGGCCGGAGTCGCTGCGATGCCGGTATTGAGGCGCGTCATCTCGGAGGGCGTGACTGTCGCCAGCTGATTCACGTTGGCGAAGCCGGTGAGCAACGTGGTCACGAGATCGTTGCGCGGCAGACCAGGCGCGATATTCGTGTAGCTGGTGCCCAGTGTGGAGTTCACCGGACCACGGAACAGCGCGTCCAGCAACGCCGGCAGCGTCGGGTTCGTCACGTACGTGAGGAACTGACCGTCGGCGTTCGGCTCACTGGCGCTGAAGCGGTCCTTGTCGGGCAGACCGATCCCGAGCTCGTTCACGAGCGGCATGCCGAGGCGCGATACCTGAATCCATGCACCGCCAGGCGCATTCGGACGGGCGAACGTAGGAGTGGGATTCAGAAGCCGGATCTGCGGCAGCGATGCACTGGTCCAGCCACCGATCACGCCGTTTCCGCTGCCCGTGAGACAGCTCTTGTGCAGCTCGAGCGCCATCGTTGTGACGTTGGCGTTGCGAACCTGGTTGTTGGCGTTGGATTGCTTGATGCCGCCTGGAAAACCGCCACCATCACCGGCGCCGGGCGCGGAATCACCTTCCACGGGCACGAAGTTCACCAGGTCGAACACGGGGCCGAGATTCACCGCGAATCCTTCCCTGCGCTGACCCACGAAGACTCGGCCGGGCATGTTGCAGCCCGGGACATTGATCGTGTGGATGAAGGAATCGGCATAGGCCTTGTACTCGGCGGCGGTGCCCAGGGAGTTGGTACCGACGTAGTCGTAGGGCTTGCCGAAAGTGGTGGCGCCGTTCGCGCCGGTCACCGGTGTGCCATCACTGCCGCGGCGAGGGCCGCGAACCAGGTTCACCTGGTAGCTCTCGCGGAAGTTGAGCGCCGAGTTGTCAGCCGCGGTGACTCTGCCGACGTTCTTGAGCGGCACCGCCACGTTCTGGCCGCCGATGTTGAGCTTGATACCCCGGTTGTTGTCGAACAGGCGATTGGTGAAGCGGAACTGGAAAGTCAGGTTCTCGCGGGCGTCACCGTCGTTGTCGATGTGAATTTCGTACAGCGCGTTTGCGTCCAGGGCGAAATAGTTAGGACCGCCGTACGGCTGCTGCAACGGGATGTAATTGGCGAGCACGGTGACGTAGTCACCCCGGCCAGGCTCGTAGCTGTTGAAGAGATAGAAATCGGTCGAATCCACGTTCGGTAAGCCCGCGATGTTCGGCGCTTCACGATGACTGGATGCCGAGGCTGCGACTGGAAGCAGGCTCGCAATTACGGCCGCCGCCAGGCAGTGTTTACGGAGTTGCATGATGATCCCCTGGCTCTCTCGAGCGTTGAGTTGAGAAATGACGTGGGGAATACGCAGCGCCCGCGGGCCGGATGCACCGGGTTCGCGTCCCGCGACAATATTTCTCAACCCTGCATCCAGCGGCCTCGAGTCTGCGTAGGGTAAGATTCGGCCGCATGTCAGCGCCGTTTCCCACGCAAAAACTCATTGCCCTCGCGCGCCTCATCGGCGGCACACCGTTGCTCGAAATCCACTGCCGCTACAAAGGCCACGAGCACCGCATCTACGCCAAGCACGAGGCGTACAACTTCACGGGCAGCATCAAGGACCGCATGGCGCTGTACATCCTGCAGCGCGCATACGCGAGCGGCGAGATCGCACCGGGCGACGTGATCGCCGAGGCCACCAGCGGCAACACCGGCATTTCATTCGCGGCCATCGGCCGCGCGCTCGGACACCCGGTGCGCATCTACATGCCCGACTGGATGTCGCGCGAGCGGGTCCTCGTCATCCAGAGCCTCGGTGCCGCGGTAATTCCGGTGTCCGCGGAGCTGGGCGGGTTTCTGGGGTCCATTCGCATGGCGGACGACTTCGCGCGTGAAGCCGGCCGCGTGTTTCGGCCGCAGCAATTCGACAATGCCGCGAATGTGCAGGCGCACTATGAAACCACCGGCCCGGAAATCACCGCCCAGCTGTTGACGATCGACCGCACTCCCACGGCCTTCGTTGCCGGCGTCGGCACGGGTGGCACGGTCATGGGCGTGGCGCAACATTTGCGCGAGCGATTCGGCAAAGGCATCGCGGCACATCCGCTGGAACCCGCCAACTCGCCCACGCTTCGCACCGGTTACAAGGTGGGCCGGCATCGCATCCAGGGCATCAGCGATGAGTTCGTGCCCTCCATCGTGAAAGTGGGCGAGCTGGGCCGAATCCTCGACATCTGGGACGGCGACGCCATCGTGATGTCGCAGCGCCTCGCAAACGAGCTTGGGGTCGCGGTCGGCATCAGCTCCGGCGCCAACCTGCTCGGCGCGCTCGAGATCGCGCACGAACAAGGTGACGACGCCTGCGTCGCCACCGTGTTCTGCGACGACAACAAAAAATACCTGTCGACCGACCTGTGCAGTGATGAGGAATGCAAGGAACACTATCGCTGCAATGACGTGGAGCTCATCGACTTCCGCGTCATACCCGCCTGTGCATCCGGGACACCCCAGCGCCCGTAAGGTGAGTCGGTAACGCGGCGGAAACATGCCGCGTTGTAGGCTACGCACCGCTTTCAGGTATCAGAAATGTCATCGATCACACGCGTGGGCGCCATTGCTCTCGGCTTCGCCGCATCGACTTCGTTCGCCGCCGGCGTACCGACCGACGATCTCGACGAAGTGGTGGTAACGGCAAAGCGTCATCAACTCATCGGCCACGTGGAATCTTCGAGCCAGGGCACCGTCACTCGCGTACAGCTCGAAAACCGCCCGGTGTTGCGCACCGGCGAGTTGTTGGAGACCGTTCCCGGCCTCGTCGTGACCCAACACAGCGGCGACGGCAAGGCCAACCAGTTTTTCCTGCGCGGCTTCAACCTCGATCACGGCACGGACCTCGCCACCAGCGTCGACGGCATCCCCGTGAACATGCACACGCACGGGCACGGCCAGGGCTACACCGACATCAACTTCGTGATTCCCGAGCTGCTCGACCGCATCGAGTACAAGAAAGGCACGTACTAC
>DASQJS010000086.1:0-9905 GCA_035630995.1 Steroidobacteraceae bacterium
CCTGGCGCGACGGCCACCTGTACGGCAACCTCATCGATATCCTGAACCGCGCAGCGCCGCTGGCGCTGGTCGCCGCCGGCATGACGCTGGTCATCGCGGCGCGCGGCCTCGACATCTCGGTGGGCGCAGTCGTCGCGATCGCCGCCGCCACGGGCGCGCTTTGCGTGAGCGCCACCGGCAGCCTGGGGCTCGCCGTCGTCGCGGCGCTGGCGGTGGCGCTGCTGTGCGGACTGTGGAATGGCCTGCTGGTCGTGGGCGTCGGCATGCAGCCCATCATCGCCACGCTGATCCTGATGGTGGCCGGCCGCGGCGTCGCCCAGCTCATCACAGGCGGCCAGATCATCACCATCTACTACGCACCTTATGACTTCATCGGCAACGGCTTCCTGCTCGGCCTGCCGTTCGCCGCGGTTCTCGCCGTCGTGGTCATCGTGCTGCTGCACGCGCTGCTGACCACCACGCCCCTGGGTCTGTTCATTCGCGCCATCGGCATCAACCCGCTGGCCGCACGCATCGCCGGCGTGCGTGCGCGACCCATCACCCTGTGCCTCTACGGCTTCTGCGGCCTCATGGCCGGGCTCGCGGGCCTCATCATCAGTTCCAACGTCAAGAGCGCGGACGCCAACAATGCCGGCACGCTGCTCGAGCTCGACGCGATTCTTGCCGTCACGCTCGGCGGAACCGCGCTCACCGGCGGCCGCTTCAGCCTCGCGGGCACCGCGATCGGCGCGCTGATCATCCAGACACTCACCTCTACTATCTACTCACTCGGCGTGCCGCCCGAAGTGAACCTGGTGTTCAAGGCGGCGCTGATCTTCGTGGTGATGCTCCTGCAGTCGGCCGAGTTCCGCGCGAGTATCCGTGGGCTCGCCACTCGCCCGGTGGACCCGGCATGACCACGGGCGGCATCACTTTCGCCCTGCCCGGCTTCGACAGAAGGATGTTGCCGCTGACGGCGACACTGTTGCTGTTCTTCGCCATGGTGGCGTTCGGCGCCGCGGCGTACGACGGATTCTTCGCACCCCAGGTGTTCCTCAATCTCGCGATCGACAATGCGTTTCTGCTGATCGCCGCCGTCGGGATGACGTTCGTGATTCTCACCGGTGGCATCGACCTCTCGGTGGGCTCCGTGCTGGCGTTCACCACCATGGCCGCGGCGGCGCTGATCGAGCACGCCCAGTTGAGCCCGTGGCTGGTGATGCCATTGCTGCTGGCGGCAGGCGCCGCGTTCGGCGCCCTGCAGGGATTTCTCATCCACCGATACCGGCTGCAGCCGTTCATCGTCACGCTCGCCGGCATGTTCGTGGCTCGCGGGCTCTGTTATCTCATCGACACCGAGTCGATCCCGATTCGCGACCCGGTGTTCGTGGCTCTGGCCGAGATGCGCATTCCGCTGGGTGGCAGTTCCCTGTCGAGCGGCGCGGCTGTAGCGCTCGTCACCGTGGCGGCGGCCTTGTGGCTGGCGCACGCAACGCGCTTCGGACGCACCGTGTACGCAATCGGCGGCAACGCGCGCTCGGCGGCACTCATGGGTCTGCCCGTGGGCGTGACGCTCATGCGCGTGTACGCGATGAGCGGCTTCTGCGCCGCGCTCGCGGGGCTCACGATGACCGTCTACATGCTGTCGGGCTACAGCCTGCATGCCGTCGGCCTCGAGCTCGATGCCATTGCGGCGGTGGTCATCGGTGGCACCTTGCTCACCGGTGGTGTGGGCTATGTCGCCGGCACCGTAGTCGGGGTGCTCATCCTCGGCATCATCCAGACGCTGGTGATCTTCAACGGCACGTTGAGCTCCTGGTGGACGCGCATCGTCGTCGGGATCCTGCTGTTTCTTTTCTGTGTGGCGCAGCGGCTCATCGAGGGCAGCACCCAGAAGTCCAACAACAAGGAGCGGCGATGATACGTCCGTTCGGAGAGCTCGAAGACGGCCGCAGCATCGAGGCGATCTCGCTCGGGCACGAGGACGGGCTGCAGGTCGAAGTGCTTACCTACGGCGCAATCCTGCGGCGCCTGAGTTATCCCGTGCGCGGCGTGCGCCGCGATCTCATTCTCAACTTCGATCGCCTCGAGCACTACGAAAGAGACCGGGCGTACGTCGGTTCGCTGGTGGGCCGCTTTGGCAATCGCATTGCCGGCTCGCGCTTCGATCTCGACGGCAGGACCCACGAAGTCACCGCCAACGAGGGCGTCAATCATCTGCATGGCGGCGCATCGGGATTCGGCAAGCGCGTCTGGCGCGTGCTGGACATCACCCATAGTGAAGCGCCACGCGTGATCCTGGGTTACCTGTCGCCCGACGGCGAAGAAGGATACCCGGGCAATGTCGAAGCCACGGCCGAGCTGGTCGTGAAACGCGACGCGCTGTCCATCATCCTGAGCGCGCGCAGTGACGCCGCCACGCCCATCAACCTCACCTATCACCCGTATTTCAACCTGCAGGCCGATCGAAACCTGCCCGCCACCGAGCAGCGGCTGCGCATTCCCGCGGACCACTATCTACCCGTCGTCCCCGGCCTCATTCCCACCGGGCAACTCGCCTCTGTCGAAGGAACCACATTCGACTTTCGCGCGTGCCGCCGATTGCGCCCGCCACCCGTGACCGGACATCCGCAGCTCGCGCTCGCCGGCGGCTACGACCACTGCTGGGTGCTGGCGGCGAACGCGGATTGCGCCTGTGAGCTTTCCTCCCCGGACGGAGACATCACGTTGACGATGTCGGGCGGCCCGGGCCTGCAGTTTTACAACGGGCAATTCCTTTCGCGCGCTCATCCGCTGATTGGCAGTGGCGTGATACTCGAACCGCAGGGCTTTCCGAATGCGCCCAACGAACCACACTTTCCACCGGCAATCCTGCGTCGCGGAGAGGTGTATCGCGCCGGCATCGAATACCGGCTGGAGGCGTCATGAGTGACGTTTTCAGGAGGGCCCGGCGCCGCCGCGCAGCTATTGCGGAAGACGGCGCCGGTTTCGTTCCACGGCTTTGCATGCAGGATCCGGTCAAACGTGCGGGTTCTTCCGGTGCATGCGAAGACGTAGCGCGATCGTATTCAGCACTTCGCGCAGCGTCCATGAGTGGTAACGGTACCTCACAAAAATATTTTCTACGGAGCAAAGCCAATGAACAACTACTCGAGCCGACGTCGTTTTCTTTCCCAGGTGGGCCTAGCTGGCGCGGGAATCGCCGCCTCCTCCGTGTTAGCGCTACCTAGCTACTCACAGGGCAGCGGCCGCACCGCCCGCGCGACGCTTGGCCTCGTGTCACCGCGCGCCGATTTCAACCCGCGACTGTTCGGCGCGTTCCTCGAACATCTCGGGCGCTCGATCTACACCGGCGTCTACGACCCTGGCAATTCCCTCTCCGACGAGCGCGGCTTCCGCAAAGACGTCATCAAGGAAGTGGCCGACCTGCACGTGCCGATCATCCGTTACCCGGGCGGCAACATGGTCTCGGGCTACAACTGGTGGGACGGGGTGGGCCCGAAAAAGGACCGACCCACCGTGCTCGAACGCGCGTGGAACTCGATCGAGACCAACCAGTTCGGCACCAATGACTTCATGGAGTGGGCCAAGGCGGTGGGCACCGAGCCCTTGTTAGGATTCAACCTGGGCACGGGCACCTCGGAAATGGCGGTCGCCTACATCGAGTACTGCAATTACGCGAAGGGCACCAAGTGGAGCGACCTGCGCCGTTCGCATGGCTACGAGCAGCCCCACAAGGTGAAGTACTGGTGCCTCGGCAACGAGATGGATGGCCCCTGGCAGATGGGCCGTCTCACGGCGCGCGAGTACGGCCGCAAGGCGCGCGACATCGCCCAGCAGGCGCGCGTCATCGACCCGGATGTGCAGCTCATCGCCTGCGGCTCCAGCAACACCATCCTGCCCACGTACCTGACCTGGGATCGCGAGGTGCTGGAGGAGTGCTACGACCAGGTCGACGGCATCTCGCTGCACAACTACTTCGGCAACGAACCCGAGCTCGCGGGTGGCAAGTCCGAGAGGTTCCTGGCGCAGAACCTCGACATGGAGCGGCAGATCCTGGAAATCACCGCGGTCGCCGATTACGTGCAAGGCCTGTATCGCTCGCCCAAGAAATTGTGGCTCTCGTTCGACGAGTGGAACGTCTGGTACCGCGCACGGACGCCCGATCATCTCGATGGCAAGGGCCAGTTCGCGCCCAAGCTGCTCGAGGAGGTGTACAACCTGGAAGACGCCATGCTCACGGGCGGCTTCCTCAATACGCTCATGCGCCAGTCCGACCGGGTACGCGTCGCCTGCCTCGCGCAGATCGTCAACGTCATCGCGCCGCTGGTCACCAACAGCAAAGGCACGCTGCGCCAGTCCATCTACTACCCGTACCAGATGGTGCTCAAGTACGCGCGCGGCCGCATGCTCGACATCCAGGTGGAGAGCGAAACCTACCCGATCCGTGCCGCGGGCCTTCGCCCGGACTTCGCGCGCGACGAGAACGTGCCATTCCTCGACGTCGTCGCCACCTACGACGCGAAGGAAAAGCGCATCGCGGTGTTCGCGCTCAACCGCGACATTTCGAACGAGCGCGAGCTGGCGCTCACGTTCGACGACATCACGCCGTCGAAGGTGCTCGCTTGTGAAACGGTGACAGGCACCGATTTGAAGGCGTTCAACACCTTCGAGAGTCCCAACAAGGTCGTCACGACGAAGCTCGACACCGCGAAAGCGGGCCGGAAGATGTCGGTGAAGCTGCCGGCTCGTTCGTACACCGTCGTGCACATGGCGGTGTGACCCCATGACCGATATACCGCACTCGCGCCGGGAAGCCCTCAAGCTGATGGTGGGGGCTGGCGCGGGCGCGGCCTCGTTCGCATGTGCGCCGTGCGCGCAGGCGAACGTGGTATCTGTCGACGTTTCGGAAAAGGGCCGCTACTTCCCTCTCGCGCAGGTACGCCTGGGGCCTGGCCCTTTCCTCGAGGCGCAGAAACTCGATGCTGCCTATCTATTGCAGCTCGAGCCGGACCGCATGCTGCACAACTTCCGCGTGAATGCGGGCCTCAAGCCCAAAGCCCCGGTGTACGGCGGCTGGGAATCGGTCGAGCCCTGGATCGAAATCCGTTGCCACGGCCACACTCTCGGCCACTACCTGACGGCCGCCGCCTGCATGTTCGAATCCACGGGCGATGCGCGATTCGCCGAACGCGTGGATTACATCGTGGCCGAGCTCGCGGAGTATCAGGCCAGGACCGGAGGCTGGCTCACGGCATTCCCGGACGGCGTCGCGCCGCTCGTGGACAGCCTCGCGGGCAGGCCTTTTCCGGGCGTGCCCTGGTACACCACGCACAAAGTGATGGCGGGCCTACGCGATGCGTATCTGCACCGCGGCAGCAAGCGCGCTCTCGACGTACTCGTGCGATTCACACAATGGATCCATGACGCGAGCATCGACGTGCCCGCCGGGCAAATGCAGAAGATGCTCGACCGCGAACACGGCGGCATGAACGAGGTGCTCGCGGACGTCGGTAAGATTGCCGGTGACGAAGGCTTCTTCAAACTCGCGCAGCGCTTTTCGCACCGCGCACTGCTAGATCCTCTCGTCGAACGCCGCGACACGCTCGATGGACTGCACGCGAATACACAGATCCCCAAAGTCGTGGGCTTCGCACGCATCGCCGAGCACACCGGGGTGCCGCGATACGCCGACGCCGCCGAGTTCTTCTGGAGCACCGTGGTCGGAACGCGCAGCTACGCCACCGGCGGCCACGGCGACGTGGAGCATTTTTTCCCGCGCAACGAATTCGAAAAGCGCCTGGGCTCCGGCAAGACCATGGAGACCTGTTGCACGCACAACATGATGCGGCTCACGCGTGCCTTGTACGCTCGAGATCCCCGCGAGGAATACTGGGACTACTTCGAGAAGGCACTCTTCAATGGCATTCTCGCCTCGCAGGATCCTGCCACAGGAATGATGACTTACTTTCAGTCCACGCGACCGGGGTACGTGCGCCTGTATCACACGCCGTTTGACTCCTTCTGGTGCTGCACGGGGTCGGGGCTCGAAAACCACGCGCGTTACGGCGAGGCGATCTACGCACGCAACGAAGACGACCTGATCGTCAACCTGTTCATCGCCTCCACACTCGACTGGCGCGAGCGCGGAATCAAACTGACGCAGGAGACTGACTTTCCCGACGCGGAGTTCACGCGACTCACGTTCACGCTCGATCGCCCGCAGACGTTTGGCCTTTCCATCCGCAAGCCGGCCTGGTGCGACGGCATGAAAGTGACGATGAACGGCAAGACCGTGAAGGGCTCGAGCCTGCGGCGCCGTTTCCGGTCGGGTGATGTCGTCGAGGTGCGCTTGCCGATGAAGCTGCGCGTCGAGACGCTGCCGGGCGAGACTGCCGTGGGCGCGCTCGTTTACGGGCCTATTGTCCTCGCAGCGCGGCTCGGGACCTCGGGCCTTTCGCCTGGCTCACAACTCATAGTCAATGAGCGGCAATCCGGCGAGATGCTCAACGAGAACATGGATATCCCCGCCTGGAATCGCCCGCTCGCCGAGCTGGTGGCCAACACTTCGCGCACCGACCCGTCGTCGCTCAGGTTCACCACGCGCGGCTTTGCCGGCGGCGTCACCGTGGAGATGATTCCCTGGTTCCGGCTCACCCATGAGCGCTACAACCTCTACTGGAAAGGCGCCACCGCCGCCTGAGGGCGGCTTGTGAACTGGTAACGGTCGCAAGCCGGCGAAACCCGGAGAAATCGCGAACTGGAGCCTTTCCTAGGGACACCCCGTGTGACCCGCGTCACCGTGGTTTTGTCACATACCGGCCAAGATTCCCCTCGTGCCAATGGGAGAAACCGTCCGAAGCGGTCGGCGGGGCCTCATTGCGCGTGAGGGAGAGCTGTTTTGGCTATTCATAAAGTATTGATCGTCGATGACGCGCGTCCTGATCTCATGAATCTCGAGAAGATCGTGAGCGGAGCGGGCTACATCACCCTCACGGCCACCAATGGCCAACAGGCCGTCGAAATGTCCAAGGCGCAGATGCCGGACGTCATTCTCATGGACGTCAACATGGACCAGATGGACGGCTTTGCCGCCACGCGCGCCATCGGTGGAGACGCCGCGACCAAGACCATCCCCGTGGTGCTGGTCACCAGCAAGAACCAGAAGGCCGACCGCGTGTGGGCCCAGATGCTCGGTGTGAAGGGCTACGTCACCAAGCCCTACACCCCGGACCAGATTCTCAGCGCCATCTCGGCCTGCGCTTAAGGCGACCGCACCCGAATACATGAACGCCACCTCTCCTCTGCCTCTCGGCCTTCCTCCGCTTCCCGCGGAGCTGGCGGCATTGGCTGCGGGCCCGATCGAGGAAAACCCGAACGACATCGTTCGCCAGGCGTTCCGCATTGGCCACATGCGCCTGCTAGCGCCGTTCGCGACCGCGAGCGAACTCGTCGAGATGCCCAACGTCTTTCCGTTGCCGCGTATGCCCGCCAACCTGCTGGGGCTGGTGAACCTGCACGGCCGCATCGTGCCCCTGTTCGATCTGGCACCGCTGTTCGAGACACAACACCTGCCGCGCGAGAAACGCATGTTGCTCGTGATCGGTCACGGCGAGGCCGCCGCCGGCATCGTCATCGACGGGCTCCCGCGCCGGATGGTCTTCCAGCCGGAAAACGAAATCCTCACACCGGCGTTGTCCCCCGCCGCCACCACCGCCGTGGTCGCCACCTACCTGCAGGGATCCGACGCCTGGTTCGAATTCAATTACGCGCACCTACTCGATCAACTCGTGAGCTGACAATATGGCCATTCGTAACGTCTTCGGCGCCCAGTCAATCCGACAGAAACTTCTGCTCGGTACGCTCTTCCTCGCGATCGTCCCTGTCGCCGTCACGTCTATTATCGTTGGTCGCGAATCCCTGAACTCCGGCCGCGCCGCACTCGAAGCCCAGGCCCGCGAAGCGCTGGTCGCCCAGCGCGCATCGAAGGCCGCGCAGATCACCGACTATTTCGATGCGCTGTCGAACCAGGTGCAGGTGCTCGCCGCCTCTCCGGACGTCGTGAACTCCATGCGCGAGCTGCCGGCCGCGTATGACAACTCGGTACTGAACGTTGCCGACCTGCCCGCCGAGCGCGCGCGCCTCGCCAAGTACTACACCGCCGAATTCATGGCCGAGTTCCAGCGCCGCAACACCGGCAAGATGGTCAATATGGCGGACACCGCGGCCGGCCTGCCCGACCTCGCGATGAACCTGCAGTACCAGTACATCGCCGCGAACCCGCATCCGCTCGGCAACAAGAACAACCTCGATCGCGCCAACGACGGCTCGCGCTACAGCGAGCTGCACGGTGCGCTCCATCCGTACCTGCGCACGGCGCTCTAACAGTTCGGCCTGTACGACATCTTCCTGATCGAGCCGCGCAACGGCACCATCGTTTACACGGTGTTCAAGGAGCTCGATTTCGCGACCTCGCTGGTCAGCGGCCCGTACGCCAAGACCAAGCTCGGCGACGCATTCCGCCAGAGCTGGTCGCTCGACAAGCCCGGCATGATTGCGCTGTCGGAGTTCGGTGAATACCTGCCTTCGTACAACGACCAGGCCGCCTTCCTCGGCACCCCGATTTTCGACGGCGCCAAGAAGATCGGCGTGCTCGTCGTGCAGGTGCCCATCGACAAGATCAACTCGGTGATGACGCACGAAGGCAAGTGGAAAGAACGCGGCCTCGGCAACACCGGCGAAACTTACCTGGTGTCGGCGGCCGACGGCACGCCGCGATCCGTCGCGCGCCTCGCGGTGGAAGACATCAACGCCTACGCGCAGAGCGTGACCGAAGCCGGTTACGCCCAGGGCCTGGCGAATGCCGTGCAGGCCAAGGGCACGAGCATCGGTCTCGTCCCGATCAAGACGCAGGCCACGCAGGACGTATTCGAAAAAGGTGCTTCCGGCTTCGGCGTGTATCCTAACTACGCCAAGCGCCCGGTGCTGGGCGCGTACGCACCGCTGTCGGTGCTGGGGCTGCGCTGGGCGATCATCGCCGAGGAAAACGCCACGGAAGCGTTCGCGCCCGTGACCGCGGTGCGCGAGAAAGTGGTGGTGTGGTCGACGGGTATCGCGGTCGCGCTGCTCGGACTCGGCCTGCTCATCGCGTTCTCGCTGTTGCGTTCGGTCACGCGTCCTATCACCAAGATGCAGCAGACCGTGGCCGCGATCGCCGACGGCGACTACGCCGCGCGTTCGCAGCTCGGTGGCGACGACGAATTCGGCCAGCTCTCCCGCGCCTTCGACGACCTGCTCGACGACCGCGTGGCGCGCCTCGCCGACGCCGAGCGCGAAAACGAAGACCTCAACAACTCGGTCGTGCAGCTCCTGCAGGCCGTGGCGCAGCTCTCCAACAAGGACCTGACCGCCAAGGCCCCGGTCACGGCGAACGTGATCGGCACCGTGTCCGACTCCATCAACCTGCTGTCGTACGAAACCGGCCGCGTGCTGTCGGAAGTGACCAGCATCGCGGCGCAGGTGAAGCTCTCCACCGAGCGCGTGAAGCGCCAGGGTGAGTCGGTGACCGCAACGGCAGCCGCGGAACGTTCGGACGTCGAACGCGCGGGCGAGAACCTCGCAAACGCCTCGAAGGTCATGACGCAGGTGGCCGAACTTGCTGCCGCTTCCAACCGTGCCGCAGAGCAGGCCACCAGCTCGACGGTGACCGCGCTCGCGTCGGTGAACGAAACCGTCAAGGGCATGGAAGGCATTCGCGAATCCATCGCCGAATCCGAAAAGCGCATCAAGCGCCTGGGCGAACGTTCGCAGGAAATTACCGGCATCGTGAACCTCATCAACACGATCGCCGAACGCACGCACGTGCTGGCGTTGAACGCCTCCATGCAGGCCGCCGCCGCCGGCGACGCGGGCCGCGGCTTCGCGGT
>DASQJS010000087.1:0-6347 GCA_035630995.1 Steroidobacteraceae bacterium
CGCGTCCGGGCGCAACTGGGTGTTTTTCGGCGGCCGCTCGCTGTATCACGACTTCCTCTACCAGCTCGAGTGGCAGCAGGCTCTCAAGCGCAAGTCCGTGCATCGCGTGGACGTGGCGTTCTCGCGCGACCAGGCCGAAAAGATTTACGTGCAGCATCGCATCCGGCAGGCCGGCAAAGAGCTCTTTGCCTGGCTGTCGAACGGTGCCTCCTTTTATGTGTGCGGTGACGCTTCCGCCATGGCGCCCGATGTGCACGCCGCGTTGTTAGACGTGGTGCGCGAGCAGGGCAACATGGATGCGGACGACGCCCAGGCCTGGGTGGCCGACCTCACCGCTGACGGCAGGTATCTACGCGATGTCTACTGAAGTACTCGATCGGCCGGCCGTGGCGCCGGCCAAGACTGACCCGCCTTCGCCCGTTGAAGTCATCAAGAAGGCGAGCCGCGGCCTGCGTGGCACGCTGGCCGAAAGCCTTGCCGATCCGCTGACCGGCGCGATCCGCGAGTCCGATACGCAGCTCATCAAGTTTCACGGCAGCTACCAGCAGGACGATCGCGACATCCGCGCCGAGCGTGAGCACCAGAAGCTCGAGCCTGCGTACAGCTTCATGATCCGTACTCGCACGCCCGGCGGCGTGTGCACGCCCAAGCAGTGGCTGGCGCTGAGCCAGCTCGCGCGCCGTTACGGCAGCGGAACGCTGCGCCTGACTACCCGCCAGGCTTTCCAGCTTCATGGCGTGATCAAGAAAGACCTGAAAGCCACCATGCAGGGCATGCAGGCCGCGCTCATCGATTCCATTGCCGCCTGCGGCGACGTGAATCGCAACGTGATGGCGAGCGCCAACCCGGTGGAAAGCCGGCTGCATGAAGAAGTGCACCAGTGGGCGATGAAGGTGTCCGAACACCTGTTGCCGAAGACCCGCGCGTATCACGAGATCTGGCTCAATGGCGAGAAGCTCGCGGGCCCGGCCGAAGAAGAGCCGATCCTCGGGCAGCTCTATCTACCGCGCAAGTTCAAGACCGGAATCGTCGTTCCGCCGCACAACGACGTGGACGTGTTCTCGCAGGATCTCGGTTTCATCGCCATTCTGGAGACCGAAGGCCTGGAGGAGGGGAAGCTGCTCGGCTTCAACCTTTCCGTGGGCGGCGGACTCGGCGCCACGCATGGCGAGCCGCAGACTTTCCCGAGGCTCGCGGACGTCATCGGTTTTCTGAAGCCAGAGCAGATGCTCAAGGTGGCCGAGACCGTGGTCATGATCCAGCGCGACTTCGGTGACCGCACGGATCGCAAACACGCTCGCCTCAAGTACACGATTGCCGACCGCGGCATCGACTGGTTCAAGGCCGAGCTCGGCAGACGCCTGGGCTATGAGCTCGAACCCGCCCGGCCGTACAACTTCACCACCCAGGGTGATCGCTTCGGATGGCTGCGCGGTCACGATGGTCGATGGCATCTCACGCTGCGCATCGAAGCCGGCCGCGTTGGCGACACACCCGGCCAGCCGTTTCTCACCGGCCTCGAGAAGATTGCGGCGATCCACCAGGGCGACTTCCGCCTCACCGCCAACCAGAACCTGATCATCGCCAACGTGCCGGCGAGTGAGTGCATGAACATCGACAAGCTCGTGGCCGATCACGGCCTGGGCAAGGCGCTGTTCACCACGCCGCTGCGCCGCGATGCACTGGCGTGCGTGGCGCTGCCTACCTGCGCGCTGGCCATGGCCGAAGCCGAGCGCTATCTACCGAACTTCACCGATCGCGTTGAAGCGTTGCTGTTCAAACATGGGCTGCGCGAGATTCCCCTCACGCTGCGCATCACCGGCTGCCCGAACGGTTGCGCGCGTCCGTACCTCGCCGAGATCGCCCTCATCGGCCGCGCTCCAGGCCGTTACACGTTGCGTCTCGGCGCCGACGCCGTGGGGTCGCGGCTGAACGTGGTGTACCGCGACAACATCGACGAGAACGCCATCGTCGCCGTGCTCGATGAACTCATCGCGCGATACGCCGTCGAGCGGCACACACACGAACGCTTCGGCGACTTCCTGTGGCGCGCAAACGTTCTCAGGCAGGAGACCCGCGCGTGATCGAGTCCGTCGCGCGCGAAGCCCCCAAATTCAGCACCGCTCCGGTGTCGCTGGTGGGTGCGCCGCGCCTGACGCTTTCTGCGAAGGAATTTGCCGGCGATCCGGACGCCGCGAATCGCATCAACACCTGGCTCGAGTCCGTGGACGCCGCCACGCGCGTGCGCTGGGCCCTCGAGAATCTGCCGGGCCCGTTCGCGCTGTCGTCGAGCTTCGGCGCGCAGGCCGCGGTTTCCCTGCATCTCGTGGCGCAGGCGGATCCCGATATCCCGGTGCTGCTCATCGACACGGGTTATCTGTTTCCCGAGACCTACCAGTTCATCAAGCAGCTCGAGCAGCAACTCTCGCTGAACATTCAGACTTTCTCGAGCCCGCAGTCGGTCGACGAATTCGAAGCGCAGTACGGCAAGCTCTGGGAACAGGGCCGGGAAGGGCTCGACAAATATCTCGAGCTGCGAAAGGTGGAGCCCATGCGCCGCGGCCTCGCAACGCTTGGCACCGCCACGTGGTTCGCGGGCCTGCGCCGCAGCCAGGCTGCGAGCCGCGCCGCGCTGAGTCCGCTCGAAGTGCGTGACGGCCGCTTCAAGGTGCATCCCATCTTTGACTGGTCCGATCGCGACGTGTACCTGTACCTCAAGGCGCAAGGACTGCCGTACCACCCGCTGTGGGACAAGGGATACGTGTCCATCGGCGACTGGCATTCCACCAAGGCGCTGCACGAGGTGGAGTCGGCGGATGAACTGCGCTTCTCCGGGCTCAAACGAGAATGCGGCATTCACGGCCTGGAAGGTTGAAAAGGCCACCGACGCTTTTTCCCGCACTTCGACCGGGCGTCATCGTGACCCCGTGCACCGCCAGGGCGCGAGCGGCGGCTTCAGGACACCGGATCGGCATCCATTCCGTGGCACAGGGATTGCTACTTCTCCCATGCAGGATATGACCCTCGACAAACCCATCGTGTTAGGCGCGCGCGCCAGCGTGCTGGCGCAGGTGCAAGCGCGCCTCGTCGTCGATGCTTTGCTTGCGCGCCATCCGGGTCTGAAGATCGAGTATTCCTTCCTCACGTCCCCCGGCGATCGCGAGCTCGACACACCGCTGGCCGAGCTCCTGCGCCGCGGCGGCTTCACCGGGGATCTTGGCGTGGCACTGCGCGCCAACGCCATCGACATCGCGGTCCATCTCTGGAAGGACCTGCCGTTTGCCGGCAACCCGCTGACGCACATCGCCGCGACGCTGCCGCGCGCCGACACGCGCGATCTGCTGCTGGTGAAACGAAGCTGGCTATCGCGTTCACAGGGCGAGCTGCGCGTGCTGTCTTCGTCGGCGCGACGGCGCACCAATCTTTCGGGCTTCCTGCAGTGGGCGCTGCCCATTCAACCACCGCGCGTCACCTTCGTGCTGGCGCGCGGGGATTCCGAAGCGCGCCTCGCGCAACTCATGGACGGCGAAGCCGCGGCGTTGGTCGTGGCCAAGGCCAACATCGACCGGCTGCTCGAGTCCACGGCGCCTGAATTCGCCGGCCTTCGCGAGCGCGTGCGTGCCGCGCTCGATGCATGCGAAGTCATGGTGTTGCCACTCGCGCTGAATCCGACCGCGCCGGGGCAGGGCGCGCTCGCCATCGAGATCCGCCGCGATCGAGCCGACCTCGCCGAACTACTGGCGCCCATCAACGACGAAGCCACCTTCGGCCGCGTGATCGCCGAGCGCGCGCGGCTTTCGCCCACCGGGGATGAAGACCATCCGCTCGGGGTTTCCATCGTCCCCATCCATTGCGGAGAAGTGGAGTTCACGCGCGGCCAGAAGGGCGGGCAGTGGATACAGAGTGCCGAGCTGCGCCGCCACGATGGTCCCCTGCCACCCGCCAGCAGCCAACACGCCATCTGGACCGGCGACGAAGGCAGCGCCGATCGCTACCGGCGTGTCGCGTTGCAGGTGCGCCACGATCAGTTTGCCGACGCCCGCGTCGGCCTGTTCGTAGCCCGGTCCGAAGCCTGGCCCGACGGCTTCAGTCCCCGCCCCGGGCAGGTGGTCTGGAGCGCCGGAATCGACACGTGGCGGCGGCTCGCCGCCCGGGGAATATGGGTGCACGGCAGCGACGAGAGCCTTGGGGAAGGCGGCTCCGGGGCCCTTCGCAGCTTGTTCCCGCGCGTCCAGCGCTGGGTCAAGTTCTCCCATGAACAGGGCTACGACTCGCCGTTCAGCGAGCGTATTCCCACCTACCGGCTCGAACGCTGCGCTCCCTTGGCCGACCTGACCGGCCGAACCCACTTTTTCTGGCGCAGCGGGGCCCAGTTTTACGACTATCTCCAGGCCAACCCTGAAATCCGTGGCGCCTGGCATGGCTGCGGACCTGGCAATACATTCAGTATGATCCGCGCCGCCATCGGTGAAGAACGCGTCCGCGCCTTCCTGTCGGCGGATGTGTTTCGCCAGGAAGTAGAGCAATGAAAAGACTGCAACGATTGCGCGCCACCGCGGCATTGCGGGACATGGTGTCCGAGATCGGCTTTGGCCAGAGCCAGCTGATCCAGCCCCTGTTCCTCTCCGAGGCGGCGGTCAAGGAAGAACCCATCGCCGGGCTGCAGGGCACGTCGCGCCATACGCTGTCCTCGCTGCTCACGCAGTTCGACAAGGACCTGGGCGCCGGCGTGCGCCAGTTCCTGCTGTTTCCCGTGCCAGCGCACAAGTCCAACCGAAGCTTCCAGGCCGAGTTCGTCGGCAGCGCACTAGGCCAGATGCGCCAGCGTGCGGGCGACGATGCGACCATCTGGGTCGACACCTGCCTGTGCAGCTTCACCGAGTCCGGCCACTGCCAAATACACGACGCTCGCGGCAAACAGGATCTCGCCGCCACGCACAGCGCATTGGCCGTGCTCGGCCTTACCTATGTGAAGGCTGGTGCCAATGGCATAGCACCCTCCGACATGAACGACGGCCGCGTCGCGCATCTGCGCGCCACGCTCGATGGTTCCGGTTTCGACCTCGCGCCCATCATGAGCTACAGCACCAAGTTCGCGAGCAATTACTACGGACCGTTCCGCGATGCCGCCGACTCCGCACCGCAGTTCGGCGACCGCCGCAGCTATCAGCTGGACGTGCGCAATCGCAGCGATGCGTTGGCCTCCAGCCGCCGCTGCGCCGAAGAGGGCGCGGATCTATTGATGGTGAAGCCTGGCCAGCCGTCCGCTGACCTGATCCGCCCGATTCACGAGCAAACCGGTTTGCCCGTGGGCGCCTACCAGGTCAGCGGCGAATACACCTCGCTGGCGTTGTTAGCTCGCGAGAACTACGTCGAATTCGACGCCGCGCTGCTCGAGAGCTGGTACAACCTGCGGCGCGCCGGCGCCAGCTACATCATCACTTACGGCGCGCGACTCGCGCAGGGCCTGGGGCTGCCACGCTGATGCGTTACTTCCCGTTGTTCCTCGACATAAAGGACAAGCCGGTGCTGCTCGTGGGTGGCGGGAAAGTGGCTGCACGCAAGTTCTCCTTGTTAGTGGATGCCGGCGCCAGGATCACCGTCGTGGCTCCGCGGCTGGGTGACGAACTCACCGCCGCGCTCGCGCGTGGCGCTGTCACGCATCACGCGCGCGAGTTCACCCAGACCGACATCGGCGGTGCCTGGCTCGTAGTCGCCGCCACCGATGATCGCGCCGTGAATGCCGCCGTCTCCGCTGCCGCCAACGCCGCGCGCATTCCGTGCAATGTCGTCGACGATCGCGAGCTCTCCAGCTTCATCATGCCGGCCATCATCGACCGCTCGCCCGTGCAGATCGCGATATCCACCGGCGGCACCTCGCCAGTGCTCGCGCGCCTCATCCGCGAACGGCTGGAAACTCTTTTAGATAGCTCGCTGGGCCCCCTGGCCGCGTTCGCTGATCGCTGGCGCGTGGCCGTGAAAGCCAGGTTTGCCGATATCGGTGCACGCCGCCGGTTCCTCTCATGGATGCTGACCGGTCCCGTGGCCGCTGCCGTACGCGCCGAACGCCATGGCCAGGCTGAAGAACTCACACGCAAGGCGCTCGAAAAGGCCGATGGCATTCCCGCCGGTCACGTCGTGCTGGTTGGCGCCGGCCCTGGCAACTCCGGGTTGATGACGCTGCAGGGCCTGCGCGCACTGCAAGAGGCTGACGTCATCGTGCACGACCGTCTCGTGTCCGCCGAAGTGATGGATCTCGCGCGCCGCGATGCCGCCCGCTTCGACGTCGGCAAGTTCGTGGGCGGCGGCGGCGCCACCCAGGAAGAGATCAACAAGCTGCTCGTGGA
>DASQJS010000088.1:0-2458 GCA_035630995.1 Steroidobacteraceae bacterium
ACGCGTTGCTTGCAAAATTCCCGGAGATCGACAAGACCCGTATCGAAGCCGTGGGTCGTGGCTGGGAAGAACCCACGGGCACCACCGACGCGGCGCAAAATCGCCGGGTCGAGGTGCAGTGGTTCACTGTTGAATAGCTAGAGCCTCTCGCATTTCGTCACGAGGTTGGTCGACTTGGGCGTCTTCGTGAGGGTGACGTATGACCGGCTCACCAGGTAGTGGTAGGCGCCAACCTTGAATGTCGTGCTGCAGGGCCGGCCCAGCGCGATCTGCCCGACCACGCCGATCCTCACCCATACGCCGTCGGACCGCCGGCGCACATCCCAGACGTTGGTGCTGACGGTGACGTAGCCGGTTGTCGGAGGCGGCGGCGCCGTGATGGCGATGGCCACCGAGCGCGCCGCGATTGCACCCGACACCGCCTTAGACGCCACATTGCTGTTGGCCGATTCCACGTTGGCGGTGTTGACCGCGCGCACTGCGAAGTACCAGGTGCCGGGCGTGAGTGGGCTGATGGTGGCCGAGGTCGCCGTGATGTCATCGACGGTGGCGCTGCTCGACAATGTGGTGCTGCTCGTCCCGTAGTACACCTTGTAGCGGGCGAGGTTCGTGAGCGGGCTGCCGTCCGAGTTGGTCGTCGGCGCAGTCCAGCTGACCCTCGTCGAACCGGTACCCCAGGTGCAAGTCAGTGTGTAGTTAGCGCTGGCGGTGATTGCCGCCAATGTCTGGGTTCCGGAAGCGGCCTTCGTGCCCGACCAGCCACCGCTCGCGGTGCAACTCTGTGCCACCGGATTGGTCGACCAGGTCAGCACCGGCGTCAAGCTTCCGGTCGCGGAAGTCTGGTTGGCGTTGAGCGTCAC
Source organism: Steroidobacteraceae bacterium (assembly GCA_035630995.1). Classification (GTDB taxonomy): domain Bacteria; phylum Pseudomonadota; class Gammaproteobacteria; order Steroidobacterales; family Steroidobacteraceae; genus CADEED01. The sequence continues at coordinate 861 of DASQJS010000088.1, forward strand.
GACACCGGCGGTCTGCGCCTGTGCCGCGCCGGCGGCGAATAAGAATAGAGCGAATAACGGAGCGAATGTCTGGACGCGCATGAATAACGACCCCACGAGTCTGGTAAAGAAGACGTGGGAGCACAGTGGGTTTGCGGTCTTCGCGCCGCAAACCGGAAGCCGCTTTCTGCGGAAAGACAATAGGAGGAATTCTGGCGCTTTGGTGCGACACGTCCGACGCCATTTCGGTCCGCTCGTCTGCGCCGGCCGACAAAAACACCGAAGGTGTACAAGAAACCCCCGAACGAGTGCCGGCGAGCGCGAACTTTTTTCAATCTCGACAAGCGTGCGAGCAGTGCTTGACCCGACAGCGCGGGTTTTGCTTCGCGGCCATGGTGATGGCAGTTGGCGACAAACTCAGGGTTGCGGCAAACACCTGCTCGGATCGCTTACGGGACTGGCGGCTACCGCCGCTTCTATGTGCTGGCGGGTATCGAGCACTGCCTCGCGCAGCGATGGCGCCAGTGCATCGACATTCACCGGCGCCAGCTGCTCACGCGCGCCCCCGGGGCAGCCGAGATCGAGCAACGACTGCGCAAGATTGTTTCGCGCACCGATGTTGTCCGGATCAAGGCGAACTGCAGCGGCATAGTCGCGCGCCGCATTCGCGAAATTGCCGGCGCGATATTCCGCGGTGCCCCGCCCTATCCAGGCCACCGGCTCTGTCGGCCAGCGCTGCACGGCCGCATCGAACGCCAGGCGAGAATCCGCTGGAGCCGCTCCGCGTTCGAAGTCGGCCGCGGCTTCGAGATAGAGCGCTGGATTGGCGCTCGCCGCAATTTCCCCGGGGCGCAGCACTACCATCGCCCAGCGGCCACCGTGGTGCCAGGCGACCATGAACGTTCGCGCGCGCCACTCGGCCCGCCGCTTCTGGCCGGAGCGCAGGATGAACCGGTCTGTGGCCGAGTCGTAGCCGATCACGACGGCGTAGTGCCAGCGCGGCCAGAACGACAGCCCGTAGTTGTGGAGCACGAGAATCGGACGACCTGCGTTCAGCTCGGCGAGCATGTCCGCCAGGTTGCGCGACAACGGGTACGAGAGCCGGTCAAACTTGCGCGGCGCCGCCTGCATCTCCACCTGCAGGCTTCCGCGCCGTGCCGGTAGATAGACGATGGGTACCAGCGCCTCCGGCGTGGTGTCCACGCTCGAGGCGCCGAGCACCGCCGCCAGCGCGGCCGGACCGCAGTGGTACTTTTTCTGGGGAAAGAATGGCGTCGATTCGAGCTCGACGCGGGAATGGGCACCGGGCGGAAGATTCGCGGGAATGAATGGCTCACGCGTGACACACGCGGCCAGCAGCATCGAGGAAGCTGCGAGGAAAACGAAGCGCGCAGCCCGTCCGGCTGCGCGCTTCTCCATCAGTCCTTCTTCCCGGGGAATGGGCTCAGGCTTTCTTGAAGATGTCGATGACGCCGGTCAGCTCGAGGATGATCAGCACGATGAACACCGCGCCGACGATCCAGACGGCATCGGCACCACCGGCGGGCGCGTTCTGCATGTCAGCAGCAAGCTTGTGCAGTTCGCGATCGTTGAGCCTGGCGAGGCGGCGGTCGACCGCC
>DASQJS010000089.1:0-15742 GCA_035630995.1 Steroidobacteraceae bacterium
CGTTTCCGGTGACCGGAAGTACGGACTCGAGGACGGTCAGGATCGGATCCTTGTTGCGTTCCGCCGCGGCTGACGTCAGGAGCTCGTTGGTCACGGGGGCGCGCGCTCGGCGCGGATGCGCTTCACCGTCATCCACGTGAACAGGCCGATGACGCTGACCAGCGCCCCCATGAGCACGGCCAGCCACCAGTGGAATCGGGCCGCTTCGACGATGCCCCAGACGACGCCGATGGGCGTCAGGACCAGCAGCATGGGTTTTGCAATCCTCATGGCCTAGAGGATATAGCGACTGAGGTCCTCATCCTTGGCGAGATTGCCGAGATGCTGCTCAACGTACGCCGCATCGATCGTAACCTTCGAGCCGCCATTCTCGGCCGCGTCGAACGACACGGTTTCGAGCAGCCGCTCCATGACGGTATGCAGCCGGCGCGCGCCGATGTTCTCGGTTTTCTCGTTGACGCTGAAGGCGATCTCGGCGATGCGGCGCACGCCGTCCTTCGCGAAGGTCACGTCCACCTGCTCGGTGCCCAGCAGCGCTTTGTACTGGGCCGTCAGCGACGCGTCCGGCTCGGTGAGGATGCGCACGAAGTCGTCCACTCCAAGCGAATTGAGTTCGACGCGAATCGGGAACCGGCCCTGCAACTCCGGAATCAGATCCGAGGGCTTCGACATGTGGAACGCGCCCGAGGCGATGAACAGGATGTGGTCGGTCTTGATCTGTCCGTACTTCGTGGACACGGTGCTGCCCTCGACCAGCGGCAGCAGGTCGCGCTGCACGCCTTCGCGGGACACATCGGCGCCCATGGTTTCCTGGCGGCGCGCAATCTTGTCGATCTCGTCGATGAACACGATGCCGTTCTGCTCGGCATTCGCGAGCGCCCTGGCACGCAGTTCTTCTTCGTTGACGAGCTTGCCGGCTTCCTCTTCGATGAGCAGCTTCTGCGCCTCTTTCACCTTGAGCTTGCGTGATTTGGTGCGACCGCCACCGAGGTTGGCGAACATGCTCGAAAGCTGCTCCTGCATTTCCTCCATGCCGGGCGGCGCCATGATCTGCACACCGGCTGGAATGGCGCGCAGCTCGAGCTCGATTTCGCGGTCATTCAGCGCGCCTTCGCGCAGCATCTTGCGGAATTTCTGGCGCGTCTCCTGATCGCGCGGGCTCGGCTCGGCGTCGGTGGAGAAGCCCATCATCTTGGGCTGGGGCAGAAGCGCATCGAGTACACGCTCTTCGGCCGCGTCCGCCGCGCGATCGCGCACCTTGGCGATCTCTTCATCGCGCGTCATCTTCACCGCGACCTCGGCGAGATCCTTGATGATGGAATCCACCTCGCGGCCGACGTAGCCGACCTCGGTGAACTTGGTAGCTTCCACTTTCACGAACGGCGCCTTCGCGAGCCGTGCGAGCCGGCGGGCGATCTCGGTCTTGCCGCAGCCCGTGGGGCCGATCATCAGGATGTTCTTGGGCGTGATTTCCTGGCGCAGCGGATTTTCGATCTGCATGCGGCGCCAGCGATTGCGCAGCGCGATGGCGACCGAGCGCTTGGCAGCGCCCTGGCCGACGATGTGTTTGTCGAGTTCGGCAACGATTTCGCGAGGAGTCATTACTTGAGCTCCTCGATGACGAGGTTCCGGTTCGTGTAAATGCAGATGTCGGCGGCGATGTTGAGCGAGCGCTCGACGATGCTGCGTGCATCGAGCTCGGTGTTCTCAATCAGCGCGCGCGCCGCTGCTTGCGCAAACGGGCCGCCCGAGCCGATGGCCACCACGTCATGGTCGGGTTCGATGACGTCGCCGTTGCCGGAGATCACGAACAGGTTTTTCGTATCACCCACGAGCAGCAGCGCTTCGAGGCGCCGCAGGTAGCGGTCGCTGCGCCAGTCCTTGGCGAGTTCGATGGCGGCGCGCGTGAGATTGCCGAACTTGTCGAGCTTGCCTTCGAAGCGCTCGAACAACGTGAAGGCGTCGGCCGTGCCACCGGCGAAACCGCCGAGCACCTTGCCATTGCCGAGGGGCCGCACCTTGCGAGCGTTGCCCTTCATTACGGTGTTGCCGAGGGTGACCTGTCCGTCGCCGCCAATGGAGACGGCGCCGTTGCGCCGCACGGCCAAAATCGTGGTGCCGTGCGGATTGAAAACTTCGCTCATGAGAGCCTGAACCTTTAAGACCTACGTCTTGCGTTTCGCCCGAGGGTGGGAAGCGTCGTAGGTGCGGGCCAGGTGGGCGAAATCAAGGTGCGTGTAGATCTGCGTCGTGGAGATATCGGCGTGGCCGAGCAGTTCCTGGACGCCGCGTAAATCCTTACTCGATTCAAGCAGATGGGTGGCGAACGAATGACGGAATAGGTGCGGATGGACGTGGCTCGGCAGGCCCTTGCGCCGCGCCCAGTACGCGATGCGCAGTTGTACCGCGCGATGTTTCAGGCGCGAGCCGTTCCTGCCCACGAAGAGCGCGGGATCGTCCACGTCGGCAAGCGTTGCGCGCTCACGCAGCCAGGTGCGCAGCGCGTCCACGGCTTTGCGGCCCACGGGTACGACGCGTGTCTTCCTACCCTTGCCCAGCACACGGACTGTGCGATCGGCGAGGTCGAGCTGGGCGATGTCGAGGCCGACCAGTTCATCGAGGCGCAGACCGGATGAATAGAACAGCTCCATGATCGCCTTGTCGCGCACCGCCAGCGCATCCTCCGCCGGGATGTCGAGAAGCTGGTTGAGCTGGTCGACATCGAGCGTGCCGGGAAGGCGCCTCGCGGCCTTGGGTGCGCGGATGTCGACCGCCGGATTGCTGGCCACGAGGCGCTCGCGCACGAGGTAGTTGAAGAAGCCGCGCACCGCCGACAGGCGGCGCTGCACGCTGCGTGGGCTCAGGCCCCCGGCATGTGCCCGGGCGGCGAACACCCGTACGTGCTGGCTGTCGACCTTGCCCCAGTCCGGGAGACTGCCGCGCTCCATGAAATCGGCGAGCGCGCGCAGGTCGCGCGCGTAGTTAGATGCGGTATGCGGGGAGAGACGCCGCTCGGTGCCGAGGTGTTTCAGGTACCCGTCGATGAGGCTTCGGTCGGGCATATAAGAGGGGACAGGCTGAGAGCCTGTCCCCTGGCTAACTAGGGTCTCGACATCGCGTCGGTGATCAGTTCACCCATGCGTTTCAGAAACTCCGTGCTCATGCCCGGATGGAAGCGCTCGCGTTCGGCACTGCCGAGCGCCAGCAGGCCGAGCGCACCCGCGTCACCCAGCGGCACCAGCGCCACGGAGCCGATGCTCGCGCTTTCGGGGCCGAACAGGAAATCCCGCTGCGTATCGCGCACCTGGCCGCAACGCGGCTTGCCGGTGGCGAGCAGTGCCTCGAACGTGCGGATGTTGGCGTCGTCGGCGGGCAGCTTGCGCAGGAACGGTTCGGCTTCGACGTTGGCCAGAGAGGCGATGGGTGCGGTGAGCACGAGTACCGAATGAAATGCGTCGAAGTCTTCACGCAGGCTGGCTTCGAGCGTGCTGATGGCCACAACCGGGTTTGGCGCACGAAGCATGCGGCGCGTGAAGCGATGAATACGTTCGGCGAGGGTGTCGTTGGCGCGCGCGACGGCGATGAATTCGGCGAGGCGGCGATCCGCTTCGGTTTTCTGTTCACGCAACACTTCCACCTGGCGCTCGACCAGCGAGACGGTGGAGCCGGTGCGCATGTGCGGCAGTCGCATGCGCGCGAGCAGTGGCTGGTGACGTTCGAAGAAGTCGGGGTTCAGGCTGAGGTAGCGCTCGATGCGCTCTTCGTCAGTTTGACCCGCGGCCAGACCACGTGCGGTTTGCGTGCTCATGCTTTATTCATCTCCCCTAGATTTCCACCCGGCCGGTGAAAGATACAGCGGTCGGGCCTTTCATCCAAATATGTTCGCCGGGCGCGGAAAAGGTGATCTCGAGTTTTCCACCCGGGAGTTCGACTTCGACTGTGGGATCGAGACGCCCGTGCCGTCTGCCGATCGCGACAGCGGCACATGCGCCCGTGCCGCAAGCGAGCGTCTCGCCGACACCACGTTCGAACACGCGCAGCCGGATGCGCGCGCGGTCGATGATTTCCATGAACCCGACGTTCACCCGCTTCGGAAAGCGCGGATGACGTTCGATTGCCGGCCCGAGGCGGTCAACGGGCGCGCTGGCGACCGAGGTGACCGTGAGCACTGCGTGCGGATTGCCCATGGACACCGCGCCGATCTCGACCTCGGTGCCCGCGACCGTCAGCGGATAGACGTGCGCTTCGGCGGAAGCCTCGAAGGGCAGGGACTTCGGATCGAAATTGGGTACGCCCATGTCGACCGAGATGAGGTTGGCGTCGTGAATGCGCGCGTGTATCGGCCCGGCGGGGCTGTCGAGCACGATTTCACCCTTGCTGTTGGTGACGTTTCCGCGGCGGTGCAGGAAGGAAGCCAGGCAGCGCACGCCATTTCCGCATTGCTCCACTTCGCCGCCATCGGCGTTGAAGATGCGGTAGTAGACGTCGGTGCCGGCGCGCCGCGCCGGTTCGAGCACCAGCGCCTGGTCGAAGCCGATTCCGGTGTGGCGGGCGGCCAGCGCACGCCACTGCGTGGCGGTGGGCAGCCAGCCGTCGCTTGGCGCATCGAACACGATGAAGTCGTTTCCGAGGCCGTGCATTTTGGTGAACTCGAGCTGCATGGCGCGAAGAATACCTTACGATCCGTCGCCATGCGTCTCGCTCCCGTCGCCGTGGCCGCGCTCGCGATTTTCGCGGGTTACCAGCTTTATTCACGTCGCGAAATCAGCCACGCGCCGGGCGTGCTGGTGGCGGAAGACCCCGAGCAGCGCGTCATCGAGTCCGCCGCCGTCATCGAGCGCGGCGAATTTCGCCTGCGTCCGCGCGCCGAGTTCAGCGCCACGGTGCGTGTCCTGCGCCGCGAAGACTACTCGATGGGTCCGCTCGCGAAACTCGTGCCGACGGATTTCGCGGTGGGGTGGGGGCCGATGTCCGACAGCGCCGTGCTCGCCGACGTCGAGATCAGCCAAGGGAATCGGTTCTATTTCTGGCGTACGGAGAACTGGCCGATAGAACGCGCCGAAATCGAGACGCATTCGGCCAACTGGCACGTGATCCCGGAAAACCCCACGGTGAGCGGCGTACTCGGCCGCCTGCGTGCCGGAAGCGTGGTGGAACTGCGCGGTCAGCTCGTGGACATCGAAGGCGGTGAAGGCGGCATGCGCACCTCGCTGACGCGCGGCGACACGGGCGCCGGCGCGTGCGAGATACTGCTGGCCGAGTCCGTGCGCATCACGGGGCAGTGAGTCGGGAGACGTGAAGATGAACGCCGATGTAGTTAGTCATGCCGCGGCCATGCGCATCCGGCGCGCCGTGGCCGCCGACGCCGACGCACTTGCGGAGATCGGCGCGCGCACCTTCTTCGAGACCTTTGCCGCCGACAACACGGCCGCAGACATGCGGCTGTTCCTGGAATCGACCTGGCGTCCGGACCTGCAGCGCGCCGAAATCCTGGACGCTGACCTGGATACGCTGCTGGTGTGCGACGCAACGGGGGCGATCGCGGGGTTCGCGCAGCTGCGCGAGGCACACCCGCCAGCCGGAATCGCCGTGAGCGCTCCGGTGGAGCTCAAACGGTTCTACGTCGACAAAGCCTGGCACGGCCGGGGCCTGGCGCTCACGCTCATGGGGGCTTCCGAGCTGGCAGCCCGGGCGCGCGGAGCGCGCGAGTTGTGGCTGGGTGTCTGGGAGCGCAACGAGCGCGCGCAGGCGTTCTACCGCAAGTGCGGCTTTCGCAAGGTCGGGACGACCGTCTTCGTCGTCGGCACGGATCCGCAGACCGATAACGTGATGCTTCGGGAGCTCGCATGAGTGTGCGAATCGAACACGTGGGCGTGTGGGTGGCCGACATCGACCGCGTGGCCGCGTTCTACGTGAAATATTTCGGTGCGCAGGTGGGCAATCTCTACCGCAATGCGAGCAAGGGATTCGAATCGCGTTTCCTTACGTTCGCTGGCGGCGCCCGACTCGAAGTCATGACGCGCCAGGACGTAACCGGGCGTGCGGCGAACGAGCAGCTTGGCCTTGCGCACGTGGCGCTCAGCGTCGGCGACGAAGCGGCCGTCGATGCGCTGGCCGCGCGCCTGCGGGCCGATGGCGTAACGCCCGACAGCGGGCCGCGCCGTACCGGCGACGGCTACTACGAATGCGTGGTGCGGGATCCGGAAGGCAATCGAGTCGAGATCGCGGCTGGGAACCCGGTATGAAATCACTGTGCTGGTCGGTCCTGTTGTGTGTGTTCGCGCCGTTCGCGCTGGCGCAGGAACCGGCTTCGGCCTGGCCGGAGGTGACCGGCAGCGCGAAACCCTGGACTCGCTGGTGGTGGCCGGGCAGCGCGGTCGACAAGGCGCATCTCACGGCGCAGCTGGAAGCGATCGCGGCGGCGGGCATCGGCGGCGTGGAGATCACCCCTATCTACGGTCCGCGCGGCAGCGAGGCACGCTACGTGGACTTCCTGTCGCCACAGTGGATGGAAATGCTCGAGCACACGACGCGTGAGGCCACGCGCCTGGGGCTGAGCGTCGACATGGCTACCGGTACCGGCTGGCCTTTCGGCGGTTCCACGGTCAGCACCGCCGATGGGTCGAGCAGCCTCGCCCTGGTTGACGGAAAACTTGTGGGCAAGCCAACTGCGATGAAGGTGAAGCGGGCGGCGCCAGGTGGCGAGGGCCTGGTGCTCGATCCCTATTCGACGGCCGCGCTCGATCGTTACCTGCGCCCCTTCTCGAAGGCATTCACCCGGGTTTCCCGGCAAGGCATGCGGGCCCAGTTCCACGATTCCTTCGAGTACTACAACGCGAGCTGGACACAGGCGCTGCCCGAGGTGTTCCGGAAGATGCACGGCTACGATCTCCAGTCGTACGCCGCGGCATTCTCGGGTGAGCCTACGCTCGACGACGACACAATGAGCCGCATCAAGGGCGACTACCGCCGCACTCTCGCGAAGCTGCATCTCGACTACGTGAATGCGTGGGTGACCTGGGCACATGAAGAAGGATTCCAGGCGCGCAACCAGGCACACGGCGCACCCGGCAACCTGTTGGACCTGTACGGCGCCGCAGACATTCCCGAGACCGAATCCTTCGGCCTGACCGAGCTGCCGATCGTCGGCCTGCGTGGCGACGCGGTCGGTGTGAGCGTCGATCCCGATCCACCCCGGGTGACCATCGGGCGTTTCGCCTCGTCGGCTGCGCATGTCATGGGGCGCCCGCTGGTTTCGAGCGAAACACTGACCTGGCTGCGCGAGAACTTCCGCGAATCACCCGCCGCGGCGAAGCCTCAGATCGACCGGCTGTTCGCTGCGGGCATCAATCACATTTTCTATCACGGCACCGTGTATTCGCCCGCTGACGCCGAATGGCCGGGCTGGTTTTTCTATGCGTCGACGCAGCTCACGCCGGCCAATCCACTGTGGGATGACTTCGGCGCGATGCACGCATACATCACACGCGTTCAGTCGGTCCTGCAGGCGGGCGCTCCCGACAACGACATCCTCCTGTACTGGCCGTTCGACGACATGGTCGATCACAGCACCGGACTGATGGAGCAGTACGGCGTGCACGAGAACAAGTGGCTGACCGAATCTTCCACCGGCCGAGTGGCCGCGGATCTGTTGTGGGCGGGCTACGCGTTCGATTTCGTTTCCGACGCGCAGTTGATGCGCCTGAAAGTGGACGGCAAGACCTTCATCGCTCCCGGTGGAGGTCGTTACCGTGCCATCGTGGTCCCCGGCACACGCCGCATGTCGGTGGAAACGCTGACCCAGCTGCGCGAGCTCGCGAAGCGCACCGGGAGGGTCATCATCGAATCCCTGCCGCAGGACGTTCCCGGCTATTCGCGGCTCGAAGCGCGTCGTACCGAATTTCGCAAGCTCGCGACCGCACCGGACCTGACTCGTGCCGTCGTCGGAGATCAGATCGAGGCGGCGCTGATGAAACACGGCGTGCCACGCGAACAGGCGTCGCCGGGTCTCGTGCACATCCGCCGCGCGCGCACCGACGGCTACGACTATTTCTTCGCCAACCTGACCGGCAAGGCATTCGACGGTTGGCTGCAGTTAGGCGTCTCAGCCGAGTCCGCGATGATTCTGGATCCCTTGACCGGCGAGGCCGGAACGGCGGCGGTGAAGCGCGGCGCAGAAGGCAGGCTTCAGGTCTATCTGCAGCTCGAGTCCGGGCAGTCGATGCTCGTGAGCACGTATCGTACGAAGGGTAAGCGGCCAGCGCAGCCGTGGCGCTACACGAAGTCCAGTGGAGACGGAATCGCGGTGCAGGGCGAGTGGAGCCTCGAGTTCATCAAGGGAGGGCCGGTGTTGCCGGGTCCCGCGCGCATGCGCTCTCTCTCGAGCTGGACTGCACTCGATGACCCCGAGGCAAAACGCTTCGCAGGTACCGCGCGTTATCGAGTGGAGTTCGACGCACCCGCAAAGGCGGCCGACGCGTGGCAGCTCGATCTGGGCGAGGTGCGCGAAACCGCGCGCGTGACGCTCAATGGCAAGCGCCTCGCGACGGCGTGGAGCCTGCCTTTCAAATTGCATGTCGACGGACTCAAGGCACGCGGCAACGTGCTGGAGGTGGAAGTCACGAACCTGGCCGCGAACCGCATCCGCGACCTCGACGTGCGCAAGGTGCCGTGGAAGATCATGCGCGAGATCAACATCGTCACCGTGAAGTACCGGCCGTTCGATGCCGCCGCCTGGGAGGTGGAACCGGCCGGCCTGCTCGGGCCGGTCTCGCTGATCCCGCTGTCGTTAGTTAGGCCAAGGTAGACCGGTCGCGAAACATGCAGCGGTTCATGACCGTGAAGATGCCGGCGTCGCGCGCCTTCTGTGCGGCGGTCTCATCGATGACCCCGTCCTGCAGCCACAGCGCCGGCACCTTCAGGCGAATGCAGTCCTCGACGATGCCGGCAACGTGTTCCGGCCGGCGGAAGACGTCGACCACGTCGATGGGGCCCGCACCCGCGATCGCGGTATCCAGGTCCGGCCAGGCGCGTACCCCGAGGATCTCCGTGGCGGTGGGATTCACCGGCACGATGCGGTAGCCAAACTTCTGCAGCGCCTTGGCCACGTTGTGGCTTGGCCGGCCCGGCGTCTCGGAAAGACCAAGGATGGCGACCGTGCGGATGCGGCGCAGGAAAGTGTCGATGTCCGGTTTCGTGGGGTTCTCGAACATGGTTTTGCCTCGGGTTGTGCTAGCGTTCCCCCGGAATTACCTGGGAGGGTTATCGATGCGACTTGTCAATAATCTGGCCAATATAACGGCTGCGTGGATGATCTGCGCCGCGTTTACGGTCCCCGTGTTTGCGCAGGATTCGCCGGAGCCCGAGCAGGACCTGGCGTCCGAGGAGTCCATTGCCGGCGAAGAAGAGGCGCTGCCGGAGTTCAAATATTCCACGGGCGACATCCTGCTGCCTAACAAGGTGGCCACGCTGCATCTGGGTGAGAAGTACCACTATCTCGCCCCCGATGAAGCGAACAAGCTGCTGCAGGCATGGGGCAATCCGCCGGACGACGAGACGCAGGGCGCGATTCTGCCCGCCGGCGTGCACCCCCTGGGCGAAGGTGGCTGGGCAGTCTTCCTGACCTACACCGACGATGGCCACATCGACGATTCCGATGCGCAAGAAATCGACTACGACGACATGCTCAAGGACATGAAAGAAAGCATCGAAGACAGCAACGAGGCGCGTAAACAGGCTGGCTATGGGGAAATGCACCTGGTGAGGTGGGCCGAGCCGCCGCGTTACGATGCCGCGGGCAAGAAACTCTACTGGGCCAAGGAAATATCGGGTGCGAGCGGCGAGATGCATTCGCTCAACTACGATGTGCGAGTGCTCGGACGCGAGGGCGTGCTGTCCATGGAAGCCGTCGCGCCCATGGACCTGCTGGCTCAGGTCCGCACAGATATGCGTCCGCTGCTCGAAGTCGCCGAATTCAACGAAGGCTATCGCTACGCCGAGTTCAACGCGAAAACCGACCGCGTGGCCGAATACGGGCTCGGCGCGCTGATCGCCGGTGTCGCCGCCACCAAGCTCGGCTTGTTCGCCAAGCTAGGGGCACTGCTGGCCCCCTTCTGGAAGTTCATCATCATCGGCTTCGCCGCCCTCGGGGGATTCCTGGCCAAGATATTCGGCAAGAAGAAGGACGAGGCCATCTGAGCGAATCCTCACCGTCAGACTTTCACGTTCACATCGAGCCGGGCGGCCACGACATTCGTGTGCCGCCCGGCGAGAACGTGCTGACCGCGGCGCTTGCCGCCGGCATCCCGCTTCCCTTCAGCTGCCGCGCGGGCCGCTGCGCCTCGTGCAAGGCAAAGCTCCTCACCGGAAGCATCGAATATCCCACGGGTCTGCCGCCCGGTATCACCAAGGCGGAGGCGGAGCGCGGCGAGGTGCTGCTCTGCCAGGCGCGGCCGCGCAGCGATCTATCTATCGAATCGCGGCGCGTGCCGGTGCGCGTGTCGAACGCGGCCAGCTGCGAGATCGTGGCGATCGAGCCGCTGGCGCTGCGGGCCTTGTTGCTGCGACTTCGATTCGTGGAGGGCAAGGTCGACGCACATCCAGGTCAGTTCGTGGACGTGCGCAATCACGCCGGCGACGCGGAACGCCTCGCGGTCATTGGCACAGGAACGGGCGTGGTCGAGCTCGAGTGTGGAGACGACGGCAGTCTGTTGCGCGCCTGGTTGGACTCGAGCGCCGTTCATGGCTCGATACTGCGAGTCGCCGGACCGTTCGACCGGCCGCGTTGAGATTCTCTAGATCCGGAAGCGGTCCTTCAGATCGCCCGCCATGCGGCGGCTGACCTCGAGCGCGTCCGGCAAGCCGCGCAGATGCACGAAGTGCTGGCCGCTCGCATCGCGCGCAATTCGCTCCAGGTATTTCGTGTTCACCAGCGCGTTGCGGTGAATGCGCACGAAGTTCGTCGCGAACTCTTCCTCCAGCGTTTTCAGCGAGTCTTCGATCAGGTCCTCACCCTTCAGGTGTTTGACCGTGGTGTATTTCTGGTCGGCCTGGAAGCAAAACACCTCTTCGATCGGAATCAGCCTGAGTCCATCCCGTCCGCGAACACCGATGTGCGAACGATGCGCTGCGGTCCGCGTGGCGGTCGCCACCTGCTGCAGCTGCGCGCGCGACAGGCGTTCGGCCTTGGCGAGCGCAGCGCGCAACTTCTCGGCGCGAATCGGTTTCAACAGGTACGCCACGGCTTCGGAATCGAACGCCTGCAGCGCGTACTCGTCGAAAGCAGTGGTGAAGATGACCGCCGGGGGCGCGGGCAGCGTGGCGAGATGTCGCGCCACCTCCAGCCCGTCGATGCCGGGCATGCGTACGTCGAGCAGCACGATGTCGGGCGTCAGCTGGTCGACCATGTCGATCGCCTGTTCGCCATTGCCGGCTTCACCTGCCAACACGAAATCGCCGGCTTCCGCGAGCATGGAGCTCAGACGCTCGCGCGCCGGCGGCTCGTCATCGACGATGAGGACGCGGAGGCTCATGCGTCCGCGACGGAGGTCGTGAACGGGAAACGCAGCGTCACGATGTATTCCTCGTCGAAGCGGCCGGCCTTGACCGTGGCTCGGTCGCCGTACATCAGGCCGAGCCGTTCCTTGATGTTGGCCAGCGCCAGGCGATTGCCGTCGCGTACCGTCAGGCTCGGGAGCGGCACCGGGTTGCGAACGACAATGGTGATCATGCCCTTGTTGAATTCGCCCGTGACCGTGACCACGCCGCCGCCCGGGCGCGGCTCGACGCCGTGGTAGATGGCGTTTTCGAGCAGGGGCTGCAGCGTGAGTCCGGGGACCAGTGCATCGGTGGGCAGCGAGTCCACCTTCCAGTCGACGCGCAGGCGATCGCCGAGACGCAATTGCTCCATGCGCTGGTAAGTGCGCGCCACGTCGATTTCCTCGGCGAGCGGGATCTGGCCACGCTTTTCATTGAGATTGGCGCGGAACAGCTCCGCCAGATCGAGCACGGCTTCCTCGGCGCGCGCGGGGTTGCTGCGCGTGAGCGCGGCGATGGTGTTCATGCTGTTGAAGAGGAAGTGCGGCCGGATGCGCGCCTGCAACGCGTGCACGCGGGCCTTGGCCTGCAGTTCGACGTTGTGGCGCCATTCGTGGGTGACGTAGAAGTAGCGCAGCGCCAGCGCCGTGACCACGAAAGTGATGCCGGCATTACGCGCGAGGAAGGACCAGTGCTGGTCCTGCAGCAGGCCGAAGCCGAAGTAGTAGGTCACGGCGGACACCACCGTCACGAGCGTCACCGTCATGGTGAGCACCATGGCGGCACTCACCGCGACGCTCTGGCGGCTCAGATAGTCACGCAGCAGGCACAGCAGGGCTGCGCCACACAACGCGATCCACAGCAGGAACATGGAAGTCAGGCCCAGGTCGCTCCAGAAGCCGAGCGCCGCTTCGTTTCGCGCCAGCGCGAGCAACAAGGCGGTGAGCTCGCAGATCAGGATGATGATCAGCACGTTCGACGCCGAACAGAAATTGGGTAGATAGAGCTGGCGGGGTCCCTCGCCGGGTGCTGCCGGATACTGCGGCGGGTGGTTCATGCCTTGTGCTTCGCGGCATCCTCGAACAGCGCCTGCTTGAGCCGGTGGGTCGCGGAGATGTCTTCGTCGCCGTAACCCTGCTCCATGAGCTCGGCGTATTCGGCCAGCATCGAGTCGACCACGGGCAATGACACCCCGAAACGTGCCGCCATGTCGCGGCAGATGCGCAGATCCTTGGCGTGCAGCTTGATGCGGAAGCCGGCCGGATAACTGCCACGAACCATGTTTGGCGCGCGATGCACGAAATACCAGCTCGAGCCGGCGCCGGCGCCGAGCGTGGACACCACGCGATCGAGCGGCAACTGGTGCGCGCCCGCGAACGCCATGGCTTCGGCACAGGCGCGGATGATGCCGGCGCACATGATCTGATTGGTGGCCTTGGTCGCCTGGCCGGAACCCGCGGGACCGAAATGTTCGATGGTTTTGCCCATCGCCGCGAGGATCGGGCGCGCGGCTTCAAAAGCAGCGGGGTCACCGCCCGTCATGATGGCGAGCGTGCCTTTCTGCGCGCCCTCGACACCACCGCTGACCGGAGCGTCGATGAACTGCGCCGACCGTGCGGAGAGAAACTCTTCCGCCCAGCGTGCCGTTTCTGCACTCACGGTGGAGCAGTCGATGACGAGCGCACCCTTGCGTAGTCCAGGGCCCAGGCCCTCTACGACGGAACGGACGTCCGCATCGGCGGATACGCAGACCACGACCACGTCGACCATCGCGGCGAGATCGGCAAGTGTTGCGGGAGATTGACAGCCAAGCTCCGCGGCAAGCGCGACCGCTTTATCGCTGCTGCGATTCCAGACGGCTTCGAGCAGCCCGGCACGATGGAGGTTTTTTGCCATGGGAGCACCCATGGCACCGAGACCCGCAAAGCCAACTCGCTTCATAGGCGCGAATTATCAGGTGCGAGCGCCACAAAGGAAAACGCCGTCCAGAGGACGGCGTTCAGTGAGCATGTGGACGGAACTCAGCGCTCGTCAACCCTGCGGGCCGCAGATGGCTTCGACGGCCCTGGCGGCGTCCATGCGCTGCTGCGCCAGTTCGGCTTCGGACAGGTATTCACGTTCGCCGTTTTTGCCGGTGCGATACATGCGATGCGAGCTGATGGAACTGTTGTAAGTCTCGCGCGCTTTCTTGCAACGCTCGGCGCGTGAAGCCTCGAGGTCCTTGGCGACAGTCGCGGCGACGCGCGAATTGTCCTGGGAGTCGGTGATGCGCTGATTGCTGGCATTGAGCTGGCTGTTGGTCGCAGCCTGGTTCGCAGCGTAATTGCGTTGGGCGACTTCCGGTGGCCGTTGCGAACCGGTGCTCACCAGTATGGCGCCCGGAATGGGCTTGTCGGTGTAGAGCGTGGTGCCTCGCTCGTCCACGTACTTGTAGACGTCTCCAGCCTGTGCCAATCCACTATTGAAGAGGGCGCAAGCAAGAACGCCTGTGATGACGACAAGAATCTTCATATGACGCATGGCCTTCCTCCGGTACGCGGATTATTGCAAAGACGGCCTATAAGAACCCTTGATGTCCATCACAGACAAGCCCCTTTCCAGAGGCAAAAGGGGCAAAAGAGAGGGCCTCCCGAGGGAGGCCCTGATTTGGACGAAATCCCGGGCTGGCCGGGGAAACCCGGCCAGCCCGGGGTGAGGTCAGCCGTTGTAGGCGCGTTCGCCGTGGGTCACGGTGTCGAGGCCTTCGCGTTCCTGTTCCTCGTTCACGCGCAGACCGATCGTCAGATCGACCAGCTTGAACGCGATCAGGGAGACGAGGCCCGACCAGAGCAGCGTCACGCCCACGCCCCAGAGCTGCGATACGACGTGTGCGCCCATGTCGTAGGCCGCCGGATCCGGGTAGGCATTGGCAACGTAGTCGTACACGTCGGTGCCACCCAGCGCCGGGTCGTTGAACACGCCGGTCAGGATGGCGCCGACGATGCCGCCGACGCAGTGGACGCCGAACACGTCGAGTGAGTCGTCGTAGCCCAGCATCTTCTTGAGTCCCGAGCAGGCCCACACGCAGATCAGAGCGGCGACGGCGCCGATGGCGATGGAGCCCATCGTTCCCACCCAGCCGCAGGCCGGAGTGATGGCGACGAGACCAGCGACCGCACCGGATGCCGCACCGAGCATCGTGGGTGAACCCTTGATGATCCACTCCGCGCCGATCCATGCGAGCGTCGCAGCGGCGGTGGCGAGCAGCGTGTTGGTGAACACCAGCGTCGCGAAGCCGTTCGCTTCGAGGTTCGAACCGACGTTGAAGCCGAACCAGCCAACCCACAGCAGCGAGGCGCCGATCATGACCATGGGCAGGTTGTGAGGCGGCAATGCCGTCGTTCCGAAGCCGATGCGTTTGCCGAGCAGCAGCGCGCCTACCAGGCCGGCGATACCGGCGTTGATGTGCACCACGGTTCCGCCAGCAAAGTCGAGGGCGCCCTTGTTGAACAGGAAGCCTGCATTCACGTTGGCTGCGGCCCCAGCTTCGGCAGTCGTGTACGCATCCGGACCGGACCAGAACCAGACCATGTGGGCGATCGGGTAATAGCTGAATGTCAGCCAGAGGATGATGAACACCAGGATCGCGCTGAACTTCACGCGTTCGGCGAGGGCGCCGACGATGAGTCCCGGGGTGATAGCCGCGAACGTCGCCTGGAAGACGAAGAACCCTAGCTCGGGAATGTTCGTGGCCTTGCTGAAAGTGCCGGTGATCGAATCGCCGGTCATGCCCTTCAGGAACATTTTGCTGAAGCCGCCGAAGAAGGCATTGGGACCTTCGGTGAACGCCACGCTGTAGCCGTAGATGGCGAACATCAGGATGCCCAGGCAGAAAATGATCATCACCTGCATGAGCAGCGACAACACGTTCTTGCTGCGGACCATGCCGCCGTAGAACAGCGCCAGTCCCGGTATCGTCATCAGAATGACGATCACCGTGCTCGTCATGAGCCAGGAGATGTCGCCCTTGTTCGGGGGCGGGGGCGCGTCCTGCCCGAATACCAGCGCCGGCAACATCAACAGCAGCGCGCCGAGACCGCGCATCACGCTGCTACCCTTCGTTCTCTTCTTATCTTGATGCATGTAAAAGCTCCTCAACGACATCTCAGGCTGCCGCCGCGCCGGATTCACGGGTACGTATCCGCACCGCTTCACCGACTGGCGCCAG
>DASQJS010000090.1:0-17423 GCA_035630995.1 Steroidobacteraceae bacterium
AGTGGTGTTCGTTCCGTTCGTCAACGGCAAGCCATCCGGCATGCCGCTCGACGTGCTCACGGGATTCGTGAGCAAGGACGGCGTGGCATGGGGACGGCCCGTGGGTGTGGCCATCGATAAGCGCGGTGCGCTGCTCGTGGCCGATGACGTCGGCAACGTCGTCTGGCGCGTCACGGCCAGGTAATCTCCCCGATCGAGGTAGCGGTCGCGCCTTCCGATGGCAAGGGGGTCCCCGTGAGCAGGGCAAGAAGCTGCGGCGCAATCATGGCGCGCCACTCGATTCCCAAACCGCGGCGATCGACCCGCGCGACCCGCGCGGAAAGCTTCACGCCTTCGAGGGCCACGCCGGCCGTCGAAACGGGCTCGAGAATGACGTTGGCATTGACAGGTAGTTGGAGCGTCGTCTCGAGGAACGCCCCGCTGATGCTCGCGTTGGCGAGGTTGGCCATGCCAAGTTCGGTACCGCTGATGCCCAGGCGAACCCACATGGCAGCCGCCATTCGTTGACCTCGGCGGTGTTCCTTGGGTTCTGCCATGGCGCGCAGGTTAGACGGTTCGGGGCGCGGTGCGAATCAGGGAAATTCCGCAGGCCATCACCATTGCCAATTGCGGATCTCCGGCATGTCTTCGCCGAACGCCTGGATATAACGCTTGTGCTCGCGCAGCTTTCTCTGCAGGTCGTGCTGCAGCTCGACGCCGCGGTCGCTGGTCCTCGGCATCCGGTCGATCGCCGCGATGGCCAGGTGGAATCGGTCCAGCTCGTTCATCACCGTCATGTCGAACGGCGTGGTGATGGTGCCTTCTTCCTTGTAACCGTGGACGTGGATGTTGTCGTGGTTGCTGCGCCGGTAGGTGAGCCGGTGAATCAGGGACGGATATCCATGGAACGCGAAAATGACCGGCGTGGCAGTCGTGAAGAGTGCGTCGAACTCCAGGTCGCTCAAACCGTGGGGATGCGCCGACTTCGGCTGCAGCTTCATGAGGTCGACGACGTTGATGACGCGCACTTTCACCTCGGGCAGGTGTTCGCGCAGGATCGAGACGGCGGCGAGCGTTTCCAGCGTGGGCACGTCCCCACAGCAGGCCATCACCACATCGGGCGTCTCGCGGTTGTCGTTGCTGGCCCACTGCCAGATGCCGATGCCGGCGGTGCAGTGCTCGGCGGCCGCGGGCATGGGCAACCACTGTGGCGCCGGATGCTTGCCCGCTATCACGACGTTGACGTAGTGGCGGCTGCGCAGGCAATGATCCATGACCGACAACAGGCAGTTCGCATCCGGTGGAAGATAGACGCGCACCACGTCCGCCTTCTTGTTGATGACGTGATCGATGAAGCCAGGATCCTGGTGCGAGAAACCGTTGTGATCCTGTCGCCAGACATGCGAAGCCAGCAGGTAATTGAGCGAGGCGATCTTGTGGCGCCACGGAATGCCCGCGGTCACCTTGAGCCACTTGGCGTGCTGGTTGAACATCGAATCGATGACGTGGATGAAGGCCTCGTAGCAATTGAAAAGCCCATGGCGCCCCGTCAGTAGATAGCCTTCGAGCCATCCCTCGCACTGGTGCTCGCTCAACATCGAGTCGAGGACCCGCCCCGTGCGTGCAAGGTGATCGTCGCCCGTGCTTTCTTCGGCGTCCCACTGCCGATCGGTCATTTCAAACATCGCGCCGAGACCATTGGAGGCCGTTTCGTCGGGACCGAACACGCGGAAATTGCGCAGCTCCTGGTTCAACGTCGCCACATCGCGCAAAAATGGTCCGAGGGCGCGCGTATCGCCGCCGCCAGCAGCCCCGGGAACATTCACCTGGATGGCGTAGTCGCGAAAGTCCGGCAGGCGCAGTTCGCGCAACAGCTGGCCGCCGTTGGCGTGGGGGTTCGCGCTCATCCGCCGCGCACCGCGCGGTGACAGTTCGGCGATCTCAGGTTTCAGCCGGCCACCCGCATCGAACAGTTCTTCAGGCCGGTAACTGCGCAGCCAGTTTTCGAGCAGCTGCAGATGCCCGGGATGCTCGGCGGGATGCAGTGGCACCTGGTGCGCGCGAAACGTTCCTTCGACCGGCTTGCCGTCGACGACTTTCGGTCCTGTCCAGCCCTTGGGCGATTCGAGCACGATCATCGGCCAGCGCGGCCGCAATGCATTCCTGTGCTTGCGCGACTCCCGCTGGATACTCCGTATCTGCTCGATCGCCACATCGAGAGTGCCCGCCATGGCGTCGTGCATCAGCGCCGGCTCGTGGCCGGACACGAAGTAGGGTGTCCAGCCATAACCACGCAACAGCTGCTCCAGCTCTTCGCGTGTGATGCGGGCTAGCAAGGTGGGACTGGCGATCTTGTAGCCGTTCAAATGCAGGATTGGCAGCACCGCGCCGTCGGTGACGGGGTCGAGGAACTTGTTGGAGTGCCAGGCAGTCGCCAGCGGCCCTGTTTCGGCCTCGCCATCGCCAACGACACAGGCGACGATGAGATCGGGGTTGTCGAATGCCGCGCCGAAGGAATGGCTCAGTGAATAACCGAGCTCGCCGCCTTCGTGAATCGACCCCGGGCACTCGGGCGATACGTGGCTCGGAATGCCACCCGGAAACGAAAACTGCCTGAACAGCTTCTGCAGCCCGGCTTCGTCCTGGGTGATGTCTGGATAAACCTCGCTGTAGGTTCCCTCCAGGAAGGTATTCGCCACCACCGCCGGCCCGCCGTGCCCCGGACCCGACACATACAGCATGTCGAGGTCGTACTTGCTGATCACGCGGTTGAGATGCGCGTAGATGAAGTTCTGTCCCGGCGTCGTGCCCCAGTGGCCGAGCAACATGCGTTTCACGTCGGCGAGGACCAGCGGCCGTTTCAACAGCGCGTTGTCGAACAGGAATATCTGACCCACGGACAGGTAGTTAGCCGCACGCCACCAGGCGTCTACCGTGCGCAGCTGTTCGGGTGAGAGTGTCTGGTCTGGCATGTTTGTATTCACTCCGGGCGTGAGCAGAAAGGCAGTGCCGATCGGGCCAGCACCAACTCTTCGTCCGTGCGGATGACGCGGACCCTGACGCGAGCGTTGGTTGCTGAAATCAGCGCCGCGGATTCGGCATTCCGCGCGCCGTCCAGTTCGATATCGAGAAACCCCAGGCCCGAGCAGATGCGCTCGCGGATGAGCGGCGCGTTTTCTCCGATGCCTCCGGCGAACACCAGTGTGTCGACTCCGCCCAGCGCAGCGGCGAGCGCGCCGATCCACTTCTTCGCCTGGTAGCAGTAGAGCGCGATCGCTTCGGCGGCGCGTTCGTCGGTTTTCTCGAGCGCAAGAAGGTCGCGCATGTCCGAGCTGATCTCGGAAACGCCTAGCAATCCGGACGCATGGTTGACCATGTGTTGAAAACTCGCCGTGTCCATCTGCTGCGTTTGCGCGAGGTAGTGACTCAGGCCCGGATCGAGGTCGCCGGAGCGCGTGCTCATCATGGTTCCAGACGCGGGCGTGAAACCCATGCTGGTATCGACGCTGCGCCCGTCGCGCACGGCGGTCAGGCTCGCGCCGTTGCCGAGATGTGCGAGGATCGCGAGTCCGCTCCTGGCAGCCGGATCACCGAGGCGCTCCAGCTCCTGCATGAGAAACGCGCACGAGAGCCCGTGGAAACCATATCTCTCGACGCCCATCGACTGATACCGCCGGGGAATGGGCAGGCTTCGCGCCACCTTCGGCATGGTGCGATGGAACGCGGTATCGAAACAGGCGACCTGAAGCAAGGCCGGATGCCGTTGCCCGATGGCGGCGATCAGATCGATTTCGAAAGGCAAGTGCTCCGGATCGAATGCCATGATGCGCCGCAGGTCGCCCAGCAGCTCGCGCGTTACGCGCTCAGGCGTGGAGTGCGCCATGCCATGCACCACGCGGTGTGCCACGGCAAGGACGGTGGAGAACGCGGGCTCGGACTCGAGCCAATTCAATAGATAGGTCGCCGCCGCGGCGTGATTCGCTGCGACAATGCCTCGTCCTTCCTGCGTCCCGTCCGGTCTGTTGACCGTCCAGCGCGCACCTTCGAATCCGATGCGCTCGATCTTCCCGCGCAACAGCAGGCGCGGCGTTTCACTGGCATCGAACAATGCGAAACGCAGCGTCGAGGAGCCACCGTTGATGGTCAGGATCGAATGCGTCGCGCTCATTCAGTCAGATACGCCAGACAGATGTACCACATATGCCCGACCTCGAATAAACTCATGCGATCGTCAACGTATCCCTGAAAACCTTCGTTGTCGACCCTTAAGGTGATGACGACGCCGGATGTCCAGTTGTGCTGACAGAACGGCGGAACCGCACTATCTACAGTGCTCATCCCCGGATCTGCCGTGTCGGGTTACTGACCATCATTTCTGTTGAGCCACAGCAGTGCGCGCCCGGCGAGCATTTCGCGTGCTCTGGAGCGACGATTCGGTCGGGCGGTCCGATGATTGCTAGGCGATCGCCTCCGTCACAATGGCCTGCGCCTCCGCCTGCACTGCGCGAAGGTGCTCCCCATTTCGATAGCTCTCGGCGTAGATCTTGTAGACATCTTCGGTGCCCGACGGCCGCGCGGCAAACCACCCGCCGTCCGCAACCACCTTGAGGCCGCCGATGCCGGCGCCATTGCCCGGCGCGCTGGTGAGAATGGACTGAATTTTTCCCCCGGCCAGTTCCTTCGATTTGATCTGCTCGGGCTTGAGGTTCGCCAGCAACTTTTTCTGGGCCGGCGTCGCGGCCGCGTCGATACGCTCGAACAGGGGCTCGCCAAAGGCGCGCGTAAGCTCGCGATACGCCTCGCCTGGATCGCGCCCGGTGCGCGCCGTCATTTCCGCCGAGAGCAATGCAGGCGCGATGCCATCTTTGTCGGTAGTCCACACCTTGCCGTCGCGGCGCAGAAACGACGCACCCGCGCTTTCCTCGCCGACGAATCCGAGTGACCCGTCGAACAATCCGTCCACGAACCACTTGAAGCCCACCGGCACTTCGAAAAGTCTGCGCCCGAGCCTGGCTGCCACGTGATCGATGATCTGGCTGCTGACGACGGTCTTGCCGATGCCCGCATCCGCGCGCCAGCCCGGCCGATTCCGGAACAGGTAGTCGATGGACACCGCCAGGTAGTGGTTCGGCGGCAGCAGGCCGGCGCTGCGCGTGACGATGCCGTGCCGGTCGTGGTCGGTGTCGCAGGCGAACGCGATGTCGAAGCGATCCTTGAGGCCGATGAGGCCGTTCATGGCATGCGGCGAAGATGGATCCATGCGGATCTTGCCGTCCCAGTCCACGGTCATGAAGCGGAAGGTGGCGTCCACCGCGTCGTTGACCACCGTGAGGCTCAGCTTGTAGAGATCCGCGATCGCCGCCCAGTAATGCACGCCGGCGCCGCCGAGCGGATCGACACCCATGCGGATGTTCGCGCCACGGATCACGTCCATGTCGATGACATTGGCCAGATCGCGCACATAAGTGTGTAGATAGTCGTGCGGGTGCGTGGTAGACGCGGCGCGCGCCTTCGCGAGCGTGATCCGTTTCACGCCACTCAGGGAAGCGGCCAGCAGCCGGTTCGCTTCGTCCTGGACCCAGCCGGTGATCTGCGTGTCCGCGGGGCCGCCGTTCGGCGGGTTGTACTTGAAGCCGCCGCTGTCCGGCGGGTTGTGCGAGGGCGTGATCACGATGCCGTCCGCCAGGGCGCTCGTGCGCCCATGGTTGTAGGTCAGGATTGCGTGCGACAGCGCGGGCGTCGGCGTGTACTCGTCGCCCTTGGCGATCATGACCTCGACTTCGTTGGCCGCCAGGACTTCCAGCGAGCTCGCGAACGCCGGCGCGGACAGTGCGTGCGTGTCGAAGCCGAGAAACAGCGGGCCTGTGATGCCCTGTTGCTTCCGGTAAGTGCAGATCGCCTGCGTCATGGCGAGCACATGCCATTCGTTGAAGCTCGCCTGGAAGGAAACCCCGCGGTGCCCCGAGGTGCCGAACGCCACACGCTGCGCGGCCACCGATGGATCAGGACGCTCGCTGTAATACGCCGTTATGAGTTTAGGCAGATCGACCAGCATGTTTGCCGGGGCGAGCTTGCCCGCGAGTGGGTTGATTGGCGGCGTCAGCGTCATCTCGGGTCTTCGCTTGGTTGGTGGATGATTCCACGAATCATGCACTCTCCGCGACTACTTGAGCGCGCTTTCAGGCGGCGGCGGATCGCTTGCGATTCAACACCCGGCTCAGCACCTCCGGATCCACGGGCTTGGTGAGGTGCTCATCGAATCCGGCATCGGACGCGCGCTGCTTGTCATCTGCCTGGCTCCAGCCCGTCAATGCCACCAGCACCAGGTTGCGGCCACGCGGCGTGGCGCGTATCCGCCGTGCGAGCTCATAACCGTCCATGCCCGGCATGCCGATGTCGAGCAACGCAACGTCGGGTTTGAACGTGTCCAGTGCTTCGAGCGCGTGCAAGCCGTCAAATGCCACCGAAACCTTGCAATGCTCCATTTCGAGCAGCATCCCCAGGCTTTCGGCGGCGTCGCGGTTGTCATCGACCACCAGCACGCGCTGGCTGCCATCGGGCTTCGCAAGAGATATCACGGTGTCGACTGCAGGAACCGGCGCCGCCGTCGCGACTGGCGCCGGCAAGGTCACCACGAACTCGCTGCCCGTGCCGGTGCCTTCGCTGCGGACTTCGATTTCGCCCAGGTGAAGTTCGATGAGCTTCTTCGCCAGGGACAAGCCGATGCCGAGACCGCTGGTCTTGATCCGGTCGGCGGGATGCACACGCGTGAACAACTCGAACACGCGCGCCTTCGCTTCCGGCGAAATGCCGATACCGGTGTCGCGCACCGACACCACGATCTGCTGATCACGCAATTCGGCGCGCAACGTAATCGTGCCCCCGGGAGGCGTGTA
Source organism: Steroidobacteraceae bacterium (assembly GCA_035630995.1). GTDB lineage: Bacteria > Pseudomonadota > Gammaproteobacteria > Steroidobacterales > Steroidobacteraceae > CADEED01. The sequence goes on from DASQJS010000090.1 coordinate 6,876, forward strand.
CTTGGCGGCGTTGTCGAGCAGGTTCTGAAAGACCTGCGACAGGCGCGTGGCATCGCCTTCGAGCTGCAGGGAGGCACCCGGAACATCGACGACCAACCGGTGGTTGCCGGCTTCGATCGCCGGTGCGGCGGCCTCGAGCGCATCATCGATCACGCGGCGCAGGCTGACGCGGTCATAACGCAGGTTCACCTGGCCGAGCGTGATTCGCGAAACGTCCATCAGATCGTCGACCAGGCGCACCATGTGATGTACCTGCCGGTCGATGATCTGGCGCGCGGCGCGCACATTGTCTTCGGTGAGATTGTCCGCTTTCAGCAGGTGCACCGCGTTGCGGATGGGGGCGAGCGGATTGCGCAGCTCGTGCGCCAGGGTCGCCAGGAATTCATCCTTGCGCCGGTCGGCGTCGATCAGCGAGCGTTCGAGCTGTTTGCGCTCGGTGACGTCGCGCGTCGTGCCAGCCACGGCCTCGACTTCTCCGGAGGCGCCGATGACCGGCACCAGCAGATAGTCGTAGAAACGCCGGCCGAAAGCGCCATTGAAAGGCACTTCGCCGCGCACCGGCTGCTTCGTCGCGATGACCTGCTCGATCTCGTTGTCGTGCATGGCGGCGTGCCAGGGTTCATAACCCAGCTCGAGGCAGTTCTTGCCGATGGCTTCTTCCCACGTGCGGCCCCACATGTGCAGCAGGCCTTCGTTCGCGTAGATGAAGCGATGCTCGCGATTCCAGACGTAGGCGAGGTCGGGCGTGTTGGTGAGAATGGCTTCATACATGCGCCGCTGGTTGGCGAGCGCGTGTTCGGCGCTCTTGCGCGCCGTCACGTTGGTCACCATGCCTATCCACTCGGTGATCTCGCCGCTGGCGTCGAGCATCGGTACCGCGCGTGTATGCGTCCATCCCACGCTGCCGTCGGCCAGGAATACGCGGCACTCGAGTTCGAGCATGCCCTTGCGGCCGATGGCGTCGCGGATGGCGTCCCGCGCCAGCTCACGGTCGTCAGGATGGATGTATTCATCGAGCCAATTGCGGTTGGGGACCGGCGAGGCGGTGATGAACAGCCGTCCCTCGAGCTGCCGAAGCTCGCCGAAGTCGGCGCTCATTCGATAGACGACGTCCGAGCTGGCCGTGACGAGCGCACGAAATCGCCTTTCACTTTCCGCCAGTACCTGCTCCGTGACCATCGAACTGTTCCTGCCATTCCTGCGTGGGAGCAGAGGATGCAACACGCGCGGGGCGCGTGGGAAATGGTAGGAAGCCTCCTACAGCATTCTTCCGGTTTCTCCATTGTCGCCAGTGCGCGACGAATGCGGCGCCACCCGATGCGATTGCCCGGCCGCGGGACTAGGGGAGTAGTTAGGCGGGCCCTTGGTCCTATTCCACGTGTTGCCGGAGCGTGCGAGCATCGGCACATGGACACGCGGCGCAAATGGAAGTGCGTGCAGGGTACGGTAGCCGCGGCGGCGTTCGCCGCCGCCGTCTCGATATCCGGCGGCTCGTTTGCCGCCGAGGGCGGCGGCAGCTCCTATCTACAGGGAACGTACGGCGATTTTGCCGCCGCGGTCACCCGTGCGCCGGGCGGCTACCTGCGCAACGACGTCATCTACCATGACGCGGGCATCGGTGCCCGCCCGATCAACGGCGGCCTCGATCCAGGCTTCGATCAGAAGCTGTGGATGGATCGCCTGTCGTTTGCGGGGTTCGCGGACGGTGGATTCTTCGGTGGGAAATTCGGCATCGAGGTGCAGATTCCTTACGTGGCCGATCTGACCGTCGCCCAGCGCCCGGGCGGACCGCCGTTCGATTCCTTCGGAGAGCCGCGCGACCATGCGATAGGTGATCCGGTCATCAAGCCGCAGCTCGCGTGGGGTTCCGGTCCGCACTACAGCAGGCTCTCGCTCGGCATCGTGGCGCCGTGGGGCACCGCCGATGACAGCCGCGTGGTCTCGGTCGGCCGGCACTACTGGTCGTTCGATCCGGCGTTCACCTATACCTACCTGAGTGACAACGGCTGGGATTTGTCCTGGACCCTGGGGTACATGGTCAACCTCGAGAACAGCCTTCCGGGTCCTAACTACGAGACTGGCGACGAGCTGCACTTCGACGCGTTGTTCGGCAAACATTTCGGCGACCACTTCGCGCTCGGTATCGCCGGGTACTGGTACAGCCAGATGACCGATGACAAGGGGCCGATTCCAGCGCCGCTCGAGTCCGGTTACAGGAGCGAAGGCGCGGGCTTCGGGCCGGCGTTCATGTTCGGCACGAAGAATTTCAGCGTGGTTGGCAAATGGCTGACTGACGAACAGGCCGAGAACCGTCTCGACGGAGACCTGTACATGCTGTCGATCGTGGCGAGATTCGGCGGCGAATCTCCGCCGCCGCCGATGCCAGTAGCTCCGCCGGTTGCGCGCGTCGAGCCACCGCCGGCACCGCCGCCTCCGCCACCGGCGGATGCCGATGGCGACGGCGTGGTCGACCAGTCGGATCTGTGTCCCGCGACGCCGCGCGGCGATCGCGTGGACGTCAACGGCTGCGCCTGCGATGTCACGGTGCAAGTGAACTTCAGGAGCAACTCCACGCAAATCTACGGCGCGGATGCGATCACGCTCGACAGCCTCGCAGACCAGGTACGCCGCCTGCCGACAATCGTCGGGGAACTCGGCGGACATACCGACAGCCAGGGCGCCGAAGCATTCAACGTCGACCTGTCGCGACGGCGTGCGCTGGCTGCCAGGGACTACCTGGCGTCGCGCGGGCTCGATGTGACGCAGCTGGCGATTGCCGGCTACGGCGAATCACAACCGATTGCCGACAACGCCACGGCGGAAGGGCGTGCGCTGAACCGCCGCGTGGTCATGCGCCGGACGAATTGCCAGGTGGGCCCATAAGAGGTGCCGGGTGGGGAAAGTGGGGAGTGCTGCACTCCCCACTTTCCCCACCCGGCACCGTCAGTAGATCTCCGGGACCAGCATTTCCGCCGGTACTGCCTGGCGCGAATAGTGTTCGTGGCGCTCGCGTTCCGGCAGCACCACTCCCTGCTTCGGCACCTCGGCGTAGGGAAACTGCCTGAGCAGGTGATCGATGCAGTTGAGCCGCGCGCGCTTCTTGTCCACGGCCTGAACCACCCACCAGCGCGCCTCGGGAATGTGGCTGCGCTCGAGCATGATTTCCTTTGCCTTGGTGTAGTCCTCCCAGCGGCGGCGCGACTCGAGATCCATGGGCGACAGCTTCCACTGCTTCAGTGGATCGTGGATGCGCCCGAGGAACCGCAGGTATTGTTCCTCATCGGTGATCGAGAACCAGTACTTGAGCAGGCGTATGCCGGACCGAACCAGCATGCGCTCGAACTCCGGCACCGAACGAAAGAAGTCTTCGTACTCCTCGTCGCTGCAGAAACCCATCACGTGTTCGACCCCGGCGCGGTTGTACCAGCTGCGGTCGAACAGCACGATTTCGCCGGCGGCCGGCAGGTGTGAGACGTAGCGCTGGAAGTACCACTGTGTGCGTTCGCGATCGTTGGGAGCGGGCAGGGCGACCACGCGGCAGACGCGCGGGTTCAGTTTCTGCGTGATGCGCTTGATGGCGCCGCCCTTGCCGGCCGCGTCGCGGCCCTCGAACAGGATGACCACCTTCTGCTTGCTGGCGTACACCCAGTCCTGCAGCTTGACGAGCTCGGCCTGCAGTCGGAACAGCTGCTGGAAATAGTTGCGGCGATAGTCCTTTTCACCCGCGCCATTGGCGCCGCCATCCGGAAGCTCGGGCAGAGGATGGTAGTCCTCCACGTCCATCTCGATTTCCTCGTCCCAGCTGTCGAGGAGGTCGCGGCGGATACGCTGGATGAGTTGCTCGTGGTCGATGGGAGGCTGGGCGCTCATGCGGGCTCCGCTTGTTAGGACCCGCGATGCTCGCCCGCCCGTATTACAGTCGTGTGAAAACGGTGCCAGGCACCGTATTCAAGAAAACGGTGCCTGGCACCGTTTTCAGTGCGTGCCCAGGCGCACGTCACCCACCTTGTCCTTGTAGTCTTTCTTCGGGTCGCTTCCCAAGAGCAGCTTCACGGCGGCCCACAGGTTGTTCTCGTTGAGCCAGACCTGCGCGCGTTCGGGATCGAGTCTCAGCAACTGCAGCTTCGGGTCTTCCTTGCCACCTTCGTACCAGGCGGCAATGAAACTGTTCCATAACTGGTCGATGATCTGGCGGTTGTTGTCGAGCGTGAGAGCGCCGTGCAACGACGCGAACAGGTCGTGGCCCTTGGACGAAAAATGCACCACCGCGCGATGCGTGTCTGTCAGCGCCCTGACCAGGTCGGAGTCCGTGGACGTGAAGAACCAGATAGGACCGCGCTCGTCCTCGTCGTGAAGTATCTGGGCGGACATCGGTTGGCTGTGGCCCTCCTCGACGCCGGCGAGTCCGAGCATCACGGTGCGGTCGTCCTTGAGTGACTTCCACAACCTGGATTCCAGCTTGTATTCGGCTTCGGTCATGAGATGCCTCCGGTGTTGGTCACCGGAGGATCACATCCACGCCAGTTGGTGTGACGTGGCCGATTCAGGCGATCGGTGTCAGCGCCTGCCTGCACGGCTGCGAAAGCTGATTCCGCGCGAGCTTCCGAATTAATGCGGCGCGCGCGGCGTTGCAGGCTTTGAAAACGGTGCCTGGCACCGTTTTCATCACTGACGAATAGACGCGACGACCGCGCCCTTTCCTTTGCTCGCGTGGAAATTCGAGAGGTTCGGATTGGCCACCGCGGCCACGCCGTTGCTCAAGGCTTCCTTCACACACCTGTCGTATGCGTCGTGCAGGCCGAGGATGCGTGTTTCGAGCTGGCTGCAAACGGACGCCGCCGCGTTGCGAATCCGCTTGTGCAGGCTGGCGACGCCAGCCTGGGAATTCAGGTCGAGATCGCCGTAGCGTACGACGACGCCGGGGGCTTCGCGCGCAGCGGAGGCGGCGGCAATGCCGGAGGCGGCCAACGCTACGAGGGGTAACAGATACTTGATCGACTTCATGATGTGCTCCTTGGTAGAGGCGCACATGCTGCCGATTTGAAAACCGGGCGTGTTCCTAAGATCTGACCCGATGATAAGTTTTACTGAACGATGGCCGGAAACCGAATCAGCGGTTCACGCTACTCACACTACGCGGCGTTGCCGGTCAGGCGTTGTTCGCGCCATTCACTCGGCGGCGCACCCACCACTTTCTTGAATGCGCGGCTGAAGGCCGCCTCGGATTCATAACCCACGCGGTTGGCGATCGCCGCGACATTTTCCGTGCCGTTGCGCAGGAAGTTGGTCGCGAGCTGCATGCGCCAGTTGGTGAGGTATTGCATGGGCGGGTGCCCCACGAATTGCGTGAAGCGCTCCGCAAACGACGAACGCGACAACGCGGCTTCATGCGCCAGTGCTTCCAGTGTCCAGTCGCGCGCCGGATCGGCGTGCAGCGCCATCAACGCACGGCCGACGTATTGATCACGCAGGCCCGAGAGCCAGTTGGTGCGATCGGCGGGTTGTGACTCGAGATATTGCCGCACTACATCGACGAACATGAGCTCGCTGATGCGGCCCAGGAGATCCGCGCTGCCCATGCGTTCGCTTTTCGACTCGGCCAGCGCGGCGCGAAAATACGCGCCCAGCGCGCCGCTGCCGTGATCGTGGATGACGATGACTCGCGGCAATGCCGTGAGCAGCGGGTTGTAAGGGCGCGAGTCGCAGCCGAGAAAGCCGCAGACGAAATGCGCAGCCTCGCCGCCGTCGCTGCCCATCGAGATCTTCGACGGCAGCTTGCCATCGTTCGGCCTGCGGTACATCGACATCTCGGGTGATTTGCGCATGCCGGGCGTGGTGGCCAGCACGTGCGTGTCGCCCTGGGGGAGCACGATGATGTCTCCCGCGACTAGTTTGATCGGCTCCTCTCCTTCGAGCGTCGCCCAGCAACTCCCTTCCATGAGCAGGTGGTAGCAGATGAGGTGATCGGAGCCGGGAAACATCGCGTCCACGACGGTTTTCCCGAACGGCGTTTCCGCGCACCACGGTGCGCACGCGTGCACGTCGAAGAAGAACGCGCCGGTCAGGCGAACCGCACGCAACACATCTGATAAAGCGTCCATGTGACCTCCCGCATCATCGCCGGACGTTGAGACAACAACCCCGGACTGGCAATCATTCGAAACAGTCTTCCGTGCGGTTACTTTGTCTCACGTGATGATTCGTAATCAACAAGTATTTTCTACGGAGATGACGATGATGAAAGCCTTTTGCGCCGTGACGGCCATGACGATTGCGGGTTCCAGCGCCGTCGCGACTGCGGCAGAGCCGTCTCAGGCCACGCACCGCTACCTGATCGAACGGACCTTTCCGCCCGGCGCCCTCGACGGTGTCGATGCCGCCGCGAAGAAGAAAGTGAACGAGAACAATGCGACGCTGGATGTCACCTGGGAGAAGTCGTACGCGAACGCCGACAAGACCAAGTTGTACTGCGTGTATGACGGCCCGAATGAAAACGCCGTGCGCGAAGCGGCGAAACTCAATGGTCTGCCCGTCGACAACGTCACCGAGATCCCCGCCGACATCAAGGCGGAGCCGCGCGGCGCCGTGCATCACATCGCGTCCGGCAACCAGCGCTACCTGGTGAAGCGCTCCGGCGCACCGGTCGTGACGGCCAGCAGCGACAAGAAATTCGGCGTGACGCTGATCACCTCGTACGCCACCGCGGACAAGCGCGATACGTTCTGGGTATACGAAGCGCCTAGCTACTCGGCGGTGGAAAGCGCCGCCAAGGCGAGCGGCGCGCCGTTCGAGTCGATCGCGGAGATTCCCGAGACTCTGTATCCGAACTGAGGTGTTAGTTAGGGTTGTAGAGTTGGAGTGGGCGGCGGCGCAAGCCGCCGCCCGATTCCAACATGGTCCCCATTACTTCGGCGGCGCGAGCCAGCGGTCGACACCGGTGGAGGAGATGAACTGCCCCTCGATCTCCCTGACCAGGTCGGCGTACCCCTCGCAGCCGGAATTCAGCAACACCGTGCGCACGTCTCCGGCGTCGGTCGCCGAGCGCATGACCGTGAGCACGGAGCGACCCTTGAGGCAGGTTTTGCGTTTGATCTCCTCGTCCAAAACCTTGGTCCGCACGAGCGTGGTCAGCAGCTCGGCATAGACTTCGGGCTCTACCTTCTTGTTCCAGACGCCGACCTTGCTCGTGCCCTTGCGGCCGTTGAACACCACGCGCCCGTCGTCGAATACATAGAGCTCGTAGACGGGGCAGTTGCCATCGCAAGTACCGCTCGACACGGCGACGAACTTTTCCCCGGGGCTCCAGATCGGAATGCCACCGTAAGGCGCTCCGGCCGCGTAAGGCTTGACCAGGGGTTTTTCCGCCAGCGCGAGGCTGGTGAATGCCACGGTGGCAAGCGCAAAAACGATGAGTCCTGTTCTCATTGGATTTGTTCCTAACATTCGACGATGTTGACGGCGAGCCCGCCGCGCGAAGTTTCCTTGTACTTGGTCTTCATATCCGCACCTGTCTCGCGCATGGTCTTGATGACCTTGTCGAGCGAGACGTAATGCGTGCCGTCGCCTCGCAGGGCCATGCGTGAAACATTGATAGCTTTGGCCGCGCCGATGGCATTTCGTTCAATACAGGGAATCTGCACGAGACCTCCCACCGGATCGCAGGTGAGCCCCAGGTGATGCTCCATGGCTATTTCTGCCGCATTTTCGACCTGCCGCACGGACCCGCCCAGCACGGCGGTGAGTGCGGCGGCGGACATGGAGCACGCAACGCCCACCTCGCCCTGGCAGCCCACTTCCGCGCCGGAGATCGAGGCGTTCTCCTTATATAAGAAGCCGATCGCCGCGGCCGTGAGCAGGAAGTCCACGATGCCGGCGTCATTCGCGCCGTGCACGAAGCGCGCGTAGTAGTGCATGAGCGCGGGCACGATGCCGGCGGCGCCGTTGGTGGGTGCGGTGACCACGCGGCCGCCCGCGGCATTCTCTTCGTTCACCGCCAGCGCCCAGAGGTTCACCCAGTCGAGCGCGATCAACGGATCATGCGGCGCGGCCATCTGCGGGGCCGTGAGCTGCGCATGCAATCCTGGCGCGCGGCGTTTCACCTTGTAACCACCGGGCAGCACGCCGGTGGTTTCGCAGCCGCGCTTCACGCAGGCCTGCATCACATGCCAGATGTGCAGCAGCCCCTGGTCGATTTCCGCGTCGGTACGCCAGTGGCGTTCGTTGCGACGCATGATCGCCGCGATCGTGGCGTTTTCCTTCTCGCACAGCGCCAGCAGTTCATCGCCGTTGCGGAAAGGAAAAGGCAGCACGGTGGCATCGGGCACGATGCGCCTGGCGGTGCCGCCATCAGGTGTCTCGCTCTCCGAAACCACGAAGCCGCCGCCCACCGAGTAGTAAGTGCCGGTGCTCAGGCCCGTGCCATCTTCGGCATATGCCGCGAACAGCATGCCGTTCGAATGCAGCGGCAGCGTGTCCTTGTGGTTGAACGTGAGATCGCGGCGCTCATCGAACGCGACCGCGTGGCCACCATACAGCTGCAACTGACCCGATGTTCTGATGCTCTCGACGATGCCCGCGATCGCCTCGACATCGACGGTATCGGGCTCGTGACCGGACAGCCCTAACAGGATGGCTTTGTCGGTGCCGTGCCCCTTGCCGGTGGCGCCGAGCGAGCCGTACAACGTGACGCTGATGCGCGTCACGCGAGTCAACTGCTGTGAATCGCGCAGGCGCGCGGCAAACTGCCGGGCGGCGCGCATGGGTCCCACGGTGTGCGAGCTGGAAGGCCCGATGCCGATCTTGAACAGGTCGAAGACGCTCAATGCCATGCGGCATTGTAGTCCCTATCTGGCGGGCAGCTCCGCACCCAGCAGCTCGATGAGCCGCTGCGGCTCGACGGGTTTGGTGAAGTGCATGTCGAACCCGGCGCCCATCGCCCGCGCCTTGTCCTGCTCCTGGCCCCAGCCGGTGAGGGCGATCAGCAGCGTACTGCGGCTGCGGCTGTCGCCGCGCACTTGCCGCGCCACCTCGTAACCGTCCATTTCCGGCATCCCGATATCCAGCAATGCCACGTCGGGCCGCGCGGCCTCGATCGCCGCCAGCGCCTGTTGCCCGTCATGCACTACCGTCACCGAGTGGCCTTCGATCTCGAGCAGCATCGCGAGACTCTCGGCGGCGTCGCGATTGTCATCGGCGATCAGTACCCGGCGTTTGCCTGGAGTTGCAACGGCAGCACCGCCAGCCGTGCTTTGCGTGTGGCTCGACACTTTTCGGCGCGGGATGCGAACGAAGAACTCACTGCCCTTGCCGAGTCCGGCGCTGCGCGCTTCGATCGTGCCGCCATGCAGCTCGACGACTCCCCTGGATAGCGCGAGCCCGATGCCCAGGCCGCCTTCGGAGCGATCCTGCGAGGACTTCACCTGCGAGAACATCGAGAAAACGGCGGACAGCGCGTCCTGCGGCAGCCCGACGCCGGTATCGGTGACGGAAAATTCGACGTATTTCGCATCCGCGGTTGCGCGCAGGCGAATGGTGCCGCGCGGGTCGGTGTACTTGGCGGCATTCGTCAGCAGGTTCGACAACACCTGCGCCAGCCGCAGCGGATCGGCCGCGAATTGCACCGGTGCCGGCGGGAGTTCGACCAGGAATTCATGGTGTTTCGCTTCCAGCGCCGGGCGCGACGTCTCTACCGCGGCATCCACGACCGCGGTGAGGTTGGTCATCACCGTCCGCAGCTCGAGCGTGCCGCGCGTGATGCGCGAAATATCCAGCAGATCGTCGAGCAACAGCGACATGTGATGCACTTGCCGCGTAATGACCTCGTGGCTCCAGCGCTTCTGCGCCTCGCTCGCGCTCGGGGACATGGAAATGAGCGTGGCCTGGCGTATCGGCGCGAGTGGATTGCGCAGTTCGTGCGCCAGCGTCGCCAGGAATTCATCCTTGCGCTGATCCATTTCGCGCAGCGTGGCTTCCGCGCGTTTCTGGTGCGTGATGTCGCGCGCGATTTTCGACGCGCCGACGACGCGGCCGCTCCTGTCCTTGATGGGCGAGACCGTGAGCGACACATCGATGAGCGTGCCGTCCTTGCGCCTGCGCGTGGTCTGGTAATGATCGATGCGCTCGCCGCGCCGCAGACGCTCGAGAATGCCGGGCTCCTCGTTGAGTTGCTTCTCGGGGATCAGGATGGTGACGGGTTTGCCGATCGCCTCATCCGCGGTGTAGCCGAAGATTCTCTCGGCGCCGGGATTCCACGTGGTGATGATGCCGTCGAGCGTCTTGGTGACGATGGCATCGTCGGTATGCTCGACGACCGCCGCCAGCCGGGCCAGCACATTCTCGGTCTGTTTGCGTTCGGTGATGTCCTGGATGATGCCGATGTACTGGGCCGCCTCGCCGGACTCCTTGCGCAGCAGGGTGACCGTGGTGCTGCTCCATACCGCGCTGCCGTCCTTGCGCACGTAACGCTTTTCCAGGGCGTAGTTGTCGATTTCCCCGGCGCGCAATTTCTTCACGCGCTCGCGCGTCGCTTCCACGTCATCGGGGTGCGTG
>DASQJS010000091.1:0-4895 GCA_035630995.1 Steroidobacteraceae bacterium
TTGCGGGTTCCTGGCGGCGCTGCGCTCTCGACTATTCCATCGATCCTGCACGTCACTACACGCCGTGCATCCTCGATGCCGCTTCGCTGTTGCACCGCCGCGAACAATTCGCGGAACTCGTGCAGATTGCTTCGGCGGAAATCGACTGGCTGTACGACTACATCGCCAAGTCCGGTTACGCATTGGTCCTCACCGATGCCAGCGGCATAGTCCTGTACGAGAAGACAGACGCGGCGCTGGCGGACACATTCCGGAACGCCGGGCTGATGTGCGGCGCGGATTGGAGCGAGCGTCGCGAGGGAACGAATGGCATCGGCACCTGCATCGCCGAAAACCAGTCGGTGACTGTCCACCTGGATGAGCACTTTCGCTCATGTCACATCGGCCTCTCTTGTTCCGGCGCGCCCATCCGGGATCCGACAGGTTCATTGGTGGCCGTCCTCGACGCCTCCACGTTGAGCGCGCAATCAACGCGCGCCGGCGTCGCGCACACGATGGCGCTGGTCAACCTGTCCGCGCGCCTGATCGAAAAGTATCTGTTCCTGCGGCACTTCCAGGATGGCGTCGTGTTCCGTTTTCACGCGCGGCCGGAGTTCGTGAACCTCCAGCATGACGGGGCCATCGCGCTTGCGCCGGATGCCACCATCGTCGCGGCCGATGAGACCGCGATGCAATTGCTGCACGCGGAGAACCGCGATGCGCTGATCGGCCGGTCGATCGACGCAGTCTTCGATGTCAACGCCGCGGAATTGATCGAGCCCGGGCGTCGCCCTGGTGGTTACAAGGATGGCGAGCTGCAACCGGTGCGCGATGTTGCGCTGGGCAGACGCTTCTTTGCGAGCCTCGACCGCGGCGCGATGCACACGCACGTGTCGATCCGGCCGGCGAAATCCGCGCGCGTCATTCAGGTCGAGGCTCCGCCTGCCCGGCGCACGTCGCTGACGCTCGAACAGCTCGCGGGCGAGGATCCGCAGATGCTTCGCAATGTGCGCAGCGCGTATCGGATCGCGAAGTCGCGCGTACCCGTCATGATCGAGGGGCCGACCGGCGCCGGCAAGGAGGTGTTTGCGCGCGCGCTGCATGCCGCCAGTGATCGCGCGGCCCGTCCCTTCGTCGCGCTCAACTGCGCGGCGATTCCGGAGTCGCTCATCGAAAGCGAATTGTTCGGTTACCGACCGGGTGCGTTCACCGGCGCACGCAAGGAAGGAATGCGAGGCAAGGTGCTGCAGTCGTCCGGCGGCACGTTGTTTCTCGATGAGATCGGCGACATGCCGCTCGCGCTGCAGACCCGGCTGCTACGCGTGCTCGAAGAACAGGAGGTCGTGCCGCTCGGCACCGAAATTCCCGTCAAGGTGGATCTGCATGTCATCAGTGCATCGCATCGCAACGTGCGCAGCATGATCGAGCGCGGCGAATTCCGCGAAGACCTCTACTATCGCCTCAACGGAATCACACTCGAACTGCCACCGCTCGCCGCGCGCTCCGACAAGGAGCGGCTGATACGCGAGTTCCTTGCCGCCGAGACCAGCGACGACCGGCCCGCCGCCATCGAAGTGGCAGCCTTTCAACGACTGCTGGCATATGACTGGCCGGGAAACGTGCGAGAGCTGCGCAATGTGATCCGCACTGCGCTGGCAATCTGCGATGGTGGCGTCGTGCGACTCAGCGACCTGCCGGGTGAGCTTCGCAACGAGGGCATCCGTCGTGCCGCCCCCGCGTCGCAGCACCCGGCTCCCGCATCGACCGTCCGCGATGATGTGTTGCGACACATCCGTGAATGTGACGGCAACATGTCGCTTACGGCCGCGCGGCTTGGTATCAGCCGCAATACTTTGTATCGGCGCTGCAAGCGCCTCGGCATTCCATTGCGACGGGAACACGTTCCGCTGGCTTAGCGCGACGGTTCGATGACCCGCTCTGGCATGCAACCTGCATATTGTTTTCCTGTCGATCGAATACGGCAGGTCATGAAACGTGAGGAGCACGAAGGAAGGCGCTGCGCGCATGTGCATACGCCTCGCACCGGGGATTTCCCTGCGGGGCCCTGAGGAAAATGGCGCACCGATGGTTCTGGTGTGTCCTGAGGGAAACGTTCAGTTGAACTCGGTGGCGGCCGCCATTCTCGGGCTGTGCGACGGCACGCGCGATCGCACGCAGGTCGTGGCCGAGGTTCTGCACAGAACTTCCAATCGGCCGCGCTCGGCGGACATCGTCGAATTCCTGGCGGCCGCCGTCGCGCGCGGCTGGATCCTGGAGGGCTGATCAGTCGATCCGGCCTAACAACTGTCACGTGCGAGTTGTAGGCAGAGTCTGATGGACTCGTGCCGGCGCCCGGCGCAGATTACGCCACTCAGCGTCTTATCGATGTCATTGGCCGATGTCAGCAGGGAGTGCCGCCATGGTCACACGCGTCATCGCAGTCGTTCTCACCATGCTTGCGTCGCTCGCCGCGAATGCGGACGCGGACCAGCGTTCACGATTCCACCTCGAGGATGCCACCATCGCGCAGTTGCAGGCCGCGATGTCCTCGGGGCGCCTGACATCCGAAGCGCTCACGCGCGGATACATCGCGCGCATCCTCGACTTCGACCAGGACGGGCCGGGCGTGAACTCCGTCATGGAGTTGAACCCGGATGCGCTCGCGATGGCGCGTCGCGCGGATGACCTGCGCCGCAGGGGCAGGGTGCTCGGCCCCATGCACGGCATCCCCGTCTTGCTCAAGGGCAACATCGATACCGGCGATCGCATGCAAACTACTGCCGGGTCGCTCGGTCTTGCGGGCGCGCCCGCGCCGCGCGATTCCACCGTGGCCGCCAGGCTGCGCGCCGGCGGCGCGGTCATCCTCGGCAAGACGAATCTCTCCGAGTGGGCCAACTTCCGCTCTTTCAACTCGTCGAGCGGCTGGTCCGCGGTCGGCGGACTCACTAACAACCCCTACGGCATCAACCGCAACGCCTGCGGCTCGAGCTCCGGCTCCGGCGCCGCGGCTACCGCCAATTTTGCCGCGGTGTCGCTCGGCACGGAGACGGACGGCAGCATCGTCTGCCCGGCCAATGCCAATGGTGTCGTTGGCATCAAGCCCACCGTGGGGCTCACCAGCCGGGCTGGTGTAGTGCCCATCTCGCATACCCAGGACACGGTGGGGCCGCACGGCCGCACCGTCGCCGACGCGGCGGTCGCGCTCGCCGTTATCCAGAGCCGCGCACCGGATGGGCGCGACCCCGCGACGGCAGATGTGCCGCTGGGATGGAAAGGGCGCGCGCGGCCTACGAACATACCGGCGGACTACACGCAATTCCTGAATCGTGATGGCCTGCGCGGCGCGCGTCTCGGCCTCACACGTTCCGGAATCGAGTCCGCACCGGTGCAGGTGGGGGCGGCATTCGACGAAGCAATCGCGGCAATTGAAGCTGCCGGCGCAACGGTAGTCGATCTGGATGCCGCCGGATTTCAATTCGCCCCGGCCGATGGCGAATTCCTCGTGCTGGTCTACGAGTTTCGCGACGACCTGCGCAATTACCTCGCTACGCGCACGCGCGTACCGCTCGCGGGCAAGACGCTGGTCGACGCCATCGCGTTCAATGAAGCGAATGCCGACCAGGAAATGCCATTCTTCGCGCAGGAGATTTTCGAGCTCGCGAACTCACTCGCACCCGGGCCGGACGACCCGCAACCTGCCTTCGACAACATGACGTACAACCAGGCGCTGGAGATCGACCGGCTGTCGGGCGTGAATGGCATCGACAAGGCGCTCGCGGATTTCGATCTCGATGCGGTCATCGCGCCGACCGACAATCCGGCGTGGGCGACGGACCTGCTCTATGGCGACCGTTTCCTGTTCGGCAGCTCCGGTCTCGCGGCCGGCGCGGGTTACCCCATCGTGCAGGTGCCGGCGAGCATGGTGTTCGGCGCGCCGCTCGGCATCAGCTTCTTCGGCACGGCATTCAGCGAGCCCATGCTGATCCGCCTCGCATCAGGCTTCGAGGCCGTCACTCGCGTGCGCGCACAGAATCCGCCGTCCTTCGCGTTGATGCTGCCGGATGATCACATCGATGGCACGACGCTCCGGAAGCCGCGCGCCACGACCAGTCAACAGGGGAAGCAGCAGAAGGCGGTGCCGCAAGAAACGAGGTCGTGGCGCCCGCGGCGCATGTAGACGGCTCTTCGGCAATTCCTCGCGGCTGCTGCATCGCCACCGCGGCAGTTACTACGTATTGACCCTGCATCGGGCCTGTCTGAGGATCGCCGCGCCTTACGTCGCCCAAGGGAGGTTCATTGACGTATGGCCCGCTCGCGCAACCAGCGCAGAGCTTCCCTTCGCTCAACTGAAAAGGATATTCATCATGAGCACACGTCCATCGCGGACCGGCCAGGGTCCGCATTCCATCTGTCTCTATCTGCTTCCTCTTCTGCTTTGGTCCGGCGTGGCACCAGCACAAGGTCTCGCCGATGACGAACGTCACTACGATGCGCGTGCAGAGCAGGGCATCGCGCGAGCACTCGGACAATCCCGTGCGCAAGCATCGACGCCGCAGAGCCTCTCTGCCGACGTGCAGGAACTTTCGGCGCTGGAGCTCGATGACATAACCGGCGCGGTGCGCTCGCTTTCGAGCGAACGCGGCTTTCTCAGTGCCGCGACGCCGGGCGAACCGATGACCATCGCGATGGACTTCGTCCGCAGGAATCTGGCGGCACTGAATCTCGAGGCGTCCGACCTCGAGGGTTACTCGGTATCGAACGTCGTGTATTCGAAGGTCACCGGGGCCACTCATATATATCTGCAGCAGCGGCACCAGGGCATTCCGGTCTACAACGCGCAGTTGCAGATCAATGTGAATCGTGACGGCCGCATCATCAGCGTCAACAACTCTTTCATGGCCGGATTGCACCGCGCG
>DASQJS010000092.1:0-3316 GCA_035630995.1 Steroidobacteraceae bacterium
CTCCCAGACCAGCTCGGGGAATTTGCTGAAGGCAGATGAGCCCGAGGTCATGACCGGTTGCAGCAACGCGGTGGCGATGATCGAGCGAATCCCCTGCACGCCGACCAGCGTCACCGCGCGGTCGATGCTGTCCACGGGAAGGCTGCCCGTTCGATAGATCGGGCTGTTCGCGATGCGCAGCAGGTTGCCGGTGAGCGCCGGATCCTGCGCGATGATGCGCGACATCTCGGCCATGGTTGCTTCGTTGTCGTTGACCGTCGCCATCAGTTTCGGCAGCAGTGATGGGCGACGCGGAATGTATTCGGGACGCGCTTCGATGCGTTCGAGGATTTGCTGCACGGCTTTGAATACGGGCGCGTGTTCGGGATCGGGCGTCCGGCTCAGCGCCTCGCGCGGTACGTCGTCGAGCGCGAAGGCCACGAGCCGGCGCAGCGCCTCGTCCCAGCTCAGCGATGCCACGGATCCCCGAGGCTGCGTGCCGGTCAGTGTGCGATTCGAGCCCGTGGTCGATTCGATGGGATCGACCGGTTTGGGTTTTTGCCGGGTAGCGCGAAGCCAGATGACGATGCCTATCACCGCCGCGAGGATTCCGCCAGCCAGAATCAGAAGGGCTGCATTCATGGAGGCGAGGCTACCCGGTCAGGGGGGCAGGCCGCTACCCGCTTGTGCGCCGCCACTTTTTGACTTTTCCCAACGTGGCCAAGCACTTCAAACCGACCGCTTGTCTCCTGACGTCGTCGCCGCGAGCCCTCACTCGATCAGCGCGTGCAACGAACTCATCGCCGTCGACCATCGCGCACCGCCATGGCGCGGCGACGGTCTAACTTCTCGCGCGAGTGCCCGAGTGTCGCGTTGCCACAGGAAATATGTCTCGGCTTTGGAAAAAACTCCGCAGATGGTACGGCGGGAACTGCATCCACCCGGCTTATTCTCGAAGCGACATCGAAGTGACATGGACGCTGCAAGGTGGAAGCACGGCTGTTGTATTGCGATAGCGAGAGTTCCCGCATCGACCCCGAGTCGAGAGCGAAGCTCGCGCGCGCCGGCATCGAAGCGGCCGCCGCCAATTGCGCCGCTGCCTGCCCGACGCTTCTCTTCTTTTGCGAGTCTGGGCCTGCATTGCTGCAGAAGATTGCTGCGTTACGCGCTGCAGGCACCGAGCGCGTCCTTGCACTCGGCGTGGGCGCGCCACCTGACCAGTCATTCGCGTGGCAGCTGCTGTGTGCCGGCGCATCCGATCTTCTGACGTGGAACGACACGGACGAAGTGGCGATGGCGGTCGCGGCGCGCCTCACGCGCTGGCGCGAGATCGACGAGTTGGTGGACTCGCCGCTGATCGCCGGATCGCTGGTGGGCAAGAGTCCGCGCTGGCAATCGACGCTGCGCCAGGTGGTCGAGGTTGCGCGCTTCACCGCGGCCAGCGCGCTGATACTCGGCGAAAGCGGCACCGGCAAGGAACTCATCGCGCGGCTCTTCCACTCGCTCGACCCGCGCCAGGACAAGGGCAATCTCGTCATCGTCGATTGCACGACCATCGTGCCCGAGTTGTCGGGCAGCGAATTCTTCGGCCACGAACGCGGGGCGTTTACCGGCGCCTGTGGCACGCGTGACGGCGCATTCGCACTGGCGCGCGGCGGCACCGTGTTCCTCGACGAAGTGGGCGAATTGCCACTGGCGCTGCAGGCGCAGCTGTTGCGCGCCGTGCAGGAACAGACTTTCAAGCGCGTTGGCGGCAATACCTGGTTCAAAACCGATTTCCGGCTGGTGTGCGCCACCAATCGCGATCTGCAGGCGGCGGTGCATCGCGGGGAGTTTCGCCATGACCTCTACCATCGCATCGCCAACTGGGTATTCACGCTGCCGCCCTTGCGCGAACGCACGGAAGACATCGTGCCGCTGGCGCGGCACTTCGTGCAGCAGCGCCGTGCCGGCCGGAAACCGCTCGAGCTCGATGCCACGGTCGAGCAGTGCCTGCTGCGGCGTCACTACCCGGGCAACATCCGCGAGCTGCGCCAGCTGGTGATGCGCATCATGGATCGGCATGTGGGCGACAGCTCGATCACGGTCGGCGACCTGCCGCTTGTCGAACGCCCCGACGACGCGCCCGGAAACGAGTGGCGTGATGACTCGTTCCTGCGCTCCATCGGGCTCGCGTTGTCATCCGGCGTCGGCATGAAGGAAATCGGCCGCGCCGCGGAGGACAGCGCCATCCAGCTGGCGTTGCGCGAAGCCGGAGGAAATCTGCAAGGCGCCGCGAGCCGTCTCGGGGTAACCGACCGCGCATTGCAGCTTCGCCGCGCCACTGCGCGCCAGGCCCAACGACCCGACACTCAACCGCAGCAGGTGCCCGAAATTTCCTGAGCAGCCGCCGGACGCTGCCACGGATCGCTCGCTTCCGGTTGCCAGGCAATCGTCGCGGTAACCGCCGAGATCGGACGCGGCGTTTTTCGCGGCTGCGCGACGACGCCATCGATGAGGCGCAGGAAATTCTGCGCGAGGATCCTGCGCTCGTCGCCCACGGACAGCTGCAGCGCCCGCACCTTGGCGAGCTCGACACCGGGATGCAGCCAGGGACCGTCCGTGCCAAACAGGATCTTGCGCGCGCCGGCGCGCTGAACCGCTTCCGCCAGCAGGTCGAATCGCTGCACGCCGGAAGTATCGGCATGCATGTTGCGATGGCGAACCAGCTGGTCGATGAGCGCCAGGTGCGCGCGCCAGTCGCCGGCAAAACTTGCCAGGTGCGGGATGATGAAGGGCACGTCGGGGTATTCGCGCGCCAGCAATTCGCACGCCGACACTTCGCCCATGACGTCGTAGAGCACCGGCAGGCCGAAGGCGCGCGCCACCTCGCAGATCTCGCGCGTGATGCGCCCCTCGTGCCGGTGCACTTTGATGCCGACGAAGCCGTAGCGCTGCACGGCGGTCTGCACCAGTTGCCGCACCCGGCCCAGGTCACGCACCGCGTTTACGAAAGCGAAGCCGTAGAACTGCCGTGGCCGGCTCGCGACGATGCGTGCCACTTCCTGATTGGCCTGCGCATAGTCGGTGTGAAATGCCGCGAACAGGTTCGTGTGCGTGATGCCCGCGGCAGAGGCACGGCGTAGATAGGCCGTGAGCGAGGCGCGTGTGTCCCAGGGACCCGTGAGGCCATCGCCGGTGCCCGCGTGGCAGTGGCAGTCGATGATCGATGACGAGTTGACGTTCATCTCAGGGGTTGTTGTTCTTGATGAGCGTGTCGATATCACGCACCAGCGCGTACATGGTGTCGTCGGAAACCGGCTGACCTTTGGCCTCGGTGAGAATGGCCACCGCGTAA
>DASQJS010000093.1:0-9414 GCA_035630995.1 Steroidobacteraceae bacterium
TGGCACGTGAGAGGAATCCAGTTGTCGGCGAACCTGCAATTGCGCCAGGGGCTGGACGCGTTCGGCAGCGGTCTCGAAGCAGCCGATCTGGTCCACGACCCTCGCCGCGCCGATTTTCTCGTGACGTTGATGCAGGCGAGCGCGTACCGGCGCTTCGCCGATAGCTGGTCGTTGCGGTTCGATGGCTTCCTGCAGAACAGCGGCTACGTGCTGCCCGACAGCGAGCGTTTCAAGATCGGCGGCGACCGGCTCGGGCGCGGATTCGAAGTCGCCGAGATCGCTGGCGACAGCGGTATCGGCGGCAAGCTTGAGCTGCGCCGTGATCTCATCAATACCGAGTCGGTCATCGGCCGCCTTTCTACGTATGGCTTCTATGACATCGGCGCCGCCTGGAAGCAGGACGCGCCGGGTCGCGAGTCCGCGGCCACCGCGGGCGCAGGTTTCGCGATGCAGGGCGCCGCGCTCACGGGCTATCTCGAAGTCGCCTCGCCTCTCACCGGCCCCGACATCGAAGGAAAACAGACGGCGTCGGTGTTCGCGGAGATCAGCTACCGCTTCTAAAATGTTGCTATAACTTCGTCCTCCCAAACAACAATCAGAACGGGGACGAAGGATGTGCTGCTAGAACGCTTAGACCCGCTCGACCGCGTGCTCGACATGCATGCGGCCGCCCTGGGCGCCGACTTCACCGCGTATCGGAATCACACCTATCGCGTGGTGAATTTCTACGCAGCGCTCTCGCCCTGCGCCGGTGCCGCGCTCGAGAAGGTCGCGCTCGCCGCGGCGTTCCACGATCTCGGCATCTGGACCGCGGGCACCTTCGACTATCTTCAGCCGTCCATCACGCTTGCATGCGACCACCTCGAATGTGCGGGTCACGGCGATTGGCGCGACACTGTCGCCGGCATGATTCGCGAGCATCACAAGATCCGCAGGTTTCAGGGCGCCGCGGCCGAGTTCATCGAGCCATTCCGCCGCGCGGACTGGATCGACGTCTCGCTCGGAGTATTGTCATTCGGGCTGCCGCGAGAACGGCTGCGCAAAATCCTCGCGCGCTGGCCCAACGCAGGATTTCACAAGCGGCTCGCGCAGCTCACGGTCAGGCGGCTGCGCACACATCCGCTGAGTCCCATCCCGGTGCTGAAGTGGTAGGCGCGCGGAGCCTGTTGCTCGCGCTCGCAGCCTTCGTGGCATCAGCGCATGCGGGGGAATCACTGGTTACCACCGAACGCAGCGCCACGCTCGCGTCGCTGTTCGCGCCGGACGACGTCGTGGGTCTGTCCAGGACCCTGCCGCCAGACAAGCCAGTCAAGTTCCGCGTGTGGCCGTCGGAGTCGAAGAATCCCGGCGTGCTGATATTCGTGAGTCCCACCAACTCCGGCGAGCCGCCCGCCGGATGGCTGCCGCTTTTGCAGCAGAAGGATCTGAGCTGGATCGCCGCAGATGGATTCGGCAACCAGGAACTGAGCGCGCAACGGATTCTCGTGGCAGTGATGGCACTCAAGCTGGCTCAACAATCGATGCAGACGGACGCGAAGCGAACCTACATCGGTGGCATGTCGGGCGGTGGTCGCATCGCAAGCCTGACGGCTACCCGCTTTCCACAGATGTTCTCCGGGGCGCTGTACATCGTCGGCGCGAATTTCTGGATGCCGAAGGACGCTCGGCTCAAGCCGCTCCTGGCTGCGAACCGCTACGTGTTCATCACCGGTGAGCGGGATTTCAATCGCAGCGAGATGCGGCGCGTCTTCTCCCGCTACCAGTCGAACGGGCTGACTGCTTCATTACTCATGGATCTACCTGCGTTCGCGCATGAGTACCCGAATGCCGAACAGCTCGGGCAGGCGATCAACTTTCTCGATTCTCGTTAGGACGGTCGGTCGGTCACGGCCCGCTTCACGAACAGCGCCACGACGATCACGCCGAGGCAGGCAAGGCTTGCCCACATCTCCGGTTGTTTGCTGGGCATTACCGTCATGGCGACCATGACGGCGATCATGGCCAGCGCCGCTCCACCGGCGATGAACTTCGCGCCGCCGGCATCGCGCAACTCGGGGCGCGAATACGGAAAACGGAAGTGCGCCACCGCCACGAACAGATAGGTGAACATCATCAGGGCGCCGCAGGAGTTCAGCAGGAATGTGAACAGCTTTTCCGGCGCGATCCAGTTGAGCGCCATCACCAGGAATCCAAATGCACTGCCCAGCAGGATGGCGCGTGCCGGGACCTGACGAGAATTCACCGCCGTGAGCCAGCGTGGCGCATCCCCCTTGTCGGCCATGGCGAACAGCACCCGTGCCGTGACGTAGACACCGGAGTTGAGGCATGACAGCACGGCCGTCAACACGATGACGTTCATGATGGTCGCCGCGCTCGGGATGCCGATGCGCTCGAGCGCCAGTGCGAATGAGGAATCGCCGGACTTGAACTCGGTCCACGGCACGATGCACAGGATCAGCAGGATCGACAGCACGTAGAACAGCAGGATGCGCAGGACCACGGTGGCCGCGAGACGCGACATGGTCCGGTTCGATTCCGCTGATTCCGCCGCCGCCACGGTGACGATCTCCGCGCCCACCATGGAGAAGATCACAGTGGTGATGCCGGCGAAGATAGCGCCCCAACCATAGGGCGCGAAACCGCCTTGCGTGGTCAGGTTCGAAAGACCAGGGCTGGCCGGATTGCCGACACCCAACAACCACGACGCCGCGACGACGATGAACACGATGATTGCGGCAACCTTGATAGACGCGAACCAGAATTCGAATTCGCCATAGGAACGCGCCGAGGCGAGATTCACGGCAGTCAGAACCGCCATCAGCGCAAGGCCGATCTGCCACGGTTCGAAGTTCGGCAGCCAGACGTGAATGGTCTTGGCCCCGGCGAGCGCCTCGATGGCCACGACCACCACCCAGAACCACCAGTACAGCCAACCGGCGATGAATCCCGCGCCGTCCCCCAGACCCGCGCGCACGTATTCGGTGAACGAGCCGAGACCCGGCTGATCGAGCGCCATGCGCGCGAGGATGCGGATCACCGCGTAGACGACGATACCCGCCGATATGTAGCTGAGGATCACGGCTGGCCCGATGGTCTGGATCGCGGCGCTGCTGCCGACGAATACGCCGGCGCCGATGATCCCGCCGATGGAGATCATGATGAGATGGCGCGCGCGCAGGCTTTTCGAGAGTTTCGCGGTAGCGGAGACGGAAGCGTCGGTGGCGTTCAAGATTGTTCGCTCTTTTTGTGTCGTGACGACGGAGCGCACCATACGCCGAGGAGGCTGAGAATTAAAAGGGAGAGACATCTCCAGTCGAAAACACAGCCTCCGGTTCGACCAGTCAGTGTTCAACCAGAAAACACTGAAAAAGGAAGCGATCATGAAACTGACTGGAAACACGCGCTGGGCCGGGGCCCTGGCTGCGCTGACGCTGATGGCCTTGCCGGCCGCCGCCGCCGAGAAGAAGACCGGCTACGCGAAAGCCAACGGCCTCAACTATTACTACGAGGTCTCAGGCAAGGGGGAGCCCCTGCTCCTGCTGCACGGCGGCCTCGGTTCCACCGACATGTTCCAGCCCATCCTGCCGGCTCTCACCGACCACCGCACAGTCATTGCCGTAGACCTGCAGGGTCATGGCCGCACGCAGCTAGGCACGCGCAAATTCAGTCTTCCCGATCTCGGCGATGACCTGGCCGTGGTGCTGAAGCAGCTCGGGTATTCGCAGGTGGACGTATTCGGCTATTCGTTTGGCGGCGGCGTCGGTTTTCGCCTGGCGGCCCAACATCCGGCGATGGTTCGCCGGCTGGCGATCGTGTCCACGGGTTTTTCTGACGATGGCTTCTATCCGGAAATCCGCGAACAGCAGAAGCAGATGAACGCGGGTTTCGCCGAGATGATGAAAGAGACCCCGATGTACAAGTCATATGTGGCGGTGGCGCCCAGGCCCGAGGATTTTCCGCGGCTCTTGCAGACCATCGGCGACCTGATGCGTGAGCATTACGACTACTCGGCGGACGTCGCCAGGCTCACCATGCCCACCATGCTGATTTTCGGTGACGCCGACATGTATCGGCCCGAGCACATCGTAGAGTTCTACAAGCTGCTGGGCGGCGGGCTGCGCGACGCGGGTTGGCAGCGCGAAACGATTTCGAAGAACCGTCTCGCCATCCTTCCCGACCAGACGCACTACGACATCTTCTTCTCGCCGAAGCTGGTCGATGCGGCGCTGCCCTTTCTCGATGGAGTCAGCGGGTCGAAGAGCTGGGAACAGACCCTGGACAAGACGAAGAACTGAAAACACTACAGCCAAAAAAAAGGGGCCTTGCGGCCCCTTTTCTGTATTTCACTTCAGGCACGCCGCCCCTTCAGGGCGGCGTTTTCCGAAGTGGGCTTCAGCCCTGAACTAGAACTTGAAGGTAGCCCCCAACGTGTACGTAGTACCGACCTCGGTCTGGAACAACGTGTTCTCACGCGTGTCGTCGATGTACAGCGTGCTGCGCTCTCCCGTCAGGTTCTGCGCCTCGAGCAGGATCGAGAGGTTGTCGTTCACGAACCAGGAGGCCTGCGCATCCACGTAGGTCGTCGAGAGGTCGCCACGCACGTCACTGCCAGGCGAAGCCGGAATCGCTCGGAAGAACTTGTCACGATACGAAGCCGTGGTGCGGATGCTGAACTTGTCGTTCTCGTAGTACAACGTGCCGGCCGCAGTGGTGGGCGACATGCCGACCAGTTGCGCGGTCACCGGAGGGCTGGTGGTGCTGATGAAGTACTCGATCTCGGCATCGACTTCCGTGTAGTTGGCCAGCACGCCGAAGTTGCTCCAGAAACCCGGCAGGAAGCTGAACTGCACCTGCGCGTTGATTTCGAAGCCTTCCAGCGGACCGCCCGGCGTGTTCTGGAAGCGTCCCACCGTAAAGATGTCGGTGGGCGAGGCCGGCGTGCCGTCCAGCAGCGAGTCCGGCAGTCCGAGCTCACGGTACGGGACCTGCTCGGTGACGCGCTGGATGTAACTCTCGATGTCCTTGTAGAAGTAGGCCACCGACAGCAACGAGCCTTCCGAGAAATACCATTCCAGCGACAGATCCGCTGTATCGGCGCGGATGGGATCGAGGTATGGGTTGTTCACGTTGCCGGTACGCGTGGTCGCCGTGACGCCCGAGGTCGGCGCCAGGTTGCCCAGCTCCGGACGCGACATCACCTTCGAGCCTGAGAGGCGCGCGAGCAGGTTGTCGGTAAGTTCGAAAACGATGTTGAACGACGGAAGAGTGTCCGTGTAGTCCCTCTCCACCTCGTTGTACTGCGCGAAGGACGTAACCGGCGCCGTTCCGGGGGCGGAGACCGGGATGATGCCCGAAGCAAACTGGTCGGTCATCACGTAACGCACGCCGAAGTCGCCGCGGATCGGCATGCTCCAGCGATCACCCGAGTCGAAGTTGAACATGAGGTAGCCCGTCTGCACGTCCTCGAAGATCTTGCTTTGAGCGGCGCCGCATGTCGGCGCGGCGCAGACTCCGATGCTGTCGATATCGAAGACCTCGTGCCACTTGTCGAGGTCGACGGCCGCCCAGCTCGGGGGTGCGCCTGATCCGAAAATGTCGTCGAGACCGCTAATCTGCCTGGTGATATCGCCTACCGAAACGCCCGCGGGCAGACTCCGCGTGAGCGTGGCGTTCCGCAGCGGGTTCGAACCATGGCTGCTGAAGTGACTCTCGCGGTATTGAACGCCGACCTTCACCTTCCACGCGTCGCTCATCTGCCAGCTGCCGTCCAGCTCGAAGGTGTTGTTGGCCGTGATGTTTTCCTGCGGCTTGCCTTGCAGCGAGAAGCCACCGAGCACGGTCTGGTTGTTGTCCGGCGTCGGTGCGTACTGGAAATTGGCCGGGTTCGAAACGTCGAAGCCGAAGCCGATGATTGGCACATCGCGGCCACCGCGGAAGTCCACCGAGAAGTTTTCGGTGTCGATGGCATCGATGAAGGTCTGGAAACGCAGCGGCCCGTCCCAGTCGTTGACCGAGCGGCCGGCGTAGGCATGCACGGAGAAGCTGTCGTTGAACTGGTGATTCATGTCCAGGCTCAACTGCTCGTACGTCGAGACGAACTGGTCGACCAGGCCTTCGGCGCGCACGTCGACGCCGTCGAACAGGCCGTAGGTCATCGATCCGTTGTCATCGAACTCGACGTCCTTGATCGACACCATCGGCTGGCCGTTGTTGCTGAGATTGCGGCCGAAAGAGAGCGCGAGGATGTAGTCGTCGCGGCGTTCCTGCTGGTAGCGCGAGAGCAAACCGTCCAGCGAGATGCTGGTGTTTTCAGTGGGACGCCACTGCAGCGAGAGGCTGCCGCCCGAACGCTCGGTGTCCTGTTCCGAGTTCACGAAGCGCGGCAGGCGCGGATGGTAGGCGCCGCCGCCGGGCACGAGGTTGCCCGCGGCATCGCGGATCGCATCGTTGGTGCGGTTGTAGACCTCCATGAACGCAGCCGTGTCGCTGGTTCGTGCATTGCCAGCGCTGCAATCGGTGCCCGTTGCGCCGCGCGTACCCGGAACCGGGCTCGGCGCGGTGAGCGTCCAGCCGATAGGCGTGCAGAACGGCAGGAGAATTGGCGCGGTGCTGGTGCCGATGTTGTTGGCGTTGGTTCCGAAATGCAGAATGTCCACCGCCGAGTAGCCCGCTTCACGCGTGTGGCGTTCCTGGAACGAGAACGTGGCCATCACCCCGAAGGTGTCGTCGAAGAACTTCTTCGACGCCAGCATCGACACGCGCGGATCCACGTCTTCACTGACTTCGTTGTAGATGCCGCGGCCGGTGATCGAGAACACTTGGTTGTCGCCGTAGTCGAAGGCACTCGGCGCCTTGAGGTCGACGGTCGCGCCCAGCGAACCCTCCTCGACATCCGCCGAAGCCGTCTTGCGCACGGCGAGCTGCGAGAAGATTTCCGTCGGGAAAACATTGAAGTCGAAGGCGCGGCCGTTGTTGCCGGCGCCGTAGATGTCACTGGAGCCGGTCTGCGCGGCGCCTTCCATGCCGTTGATGCGCACCTTGGTGAAAGCAGGGGCGAGACCGCGGACCGAGATGTTGCGGCCTTCGCCGCCGTCACCGCGCGCGAGTGCGACACCGGGGACGCGCTGCATGGATTCGGCGAGGTTGCTGTCCGGGAACTTGCCGATGTCCTCCGACGCGATGACGTCGATGGCCGCGTTCTCGCTACGTTTGGCTGTGATCGCTGTATTCAGCGAACCGCGAAAGCCGGTCACGACGACCTCTTCGAGCTCCTGAGATTCTTCAGCGGCGTCCGTCGCATCTGCGATCGCCTGCATCGGGAGCGCCAGACTGGCGCCGGAAATCGCCAGCGAGACCGCATGGCGTAATAGAAAAGAAGAACGGTCAGACCTGGACATTGAATTACCCCCCAATTAACCGTGGTTTCGAGATCAATCTGAAAAACCGCGCAGTCATCCGAACGCAGGCTGGGTGATGAAGGCCCCGAACCTGATCGGTTTTGACCGATTTATACCGTATATGAGCCTGATTGATCCCGGTTATTGACCGCGTGTCAAGTGAATTGTCCACCGGTGGCATTGATTGTTGCGAAACACCCACAAATGGATCAACTCTTTGAATAGAGAAGTGTGGATTCAGCGCTTCTGGCGCTTTTACCGCCTTTCGCGGGCGGGTGCGAGATCCGAGATGAATGATGGTTCGATACCAGTTTCGGTATCAGACCAGCGTCAACCGTAGCGAAGCTTGAGCGCGAGGATCGTGCCCGCGAGACCGAGCGTAACCACGTTGGCGATAATCATCGGCAGGGAGTCGAGATAGATTCCGTAGGCGAGCCAGAGAGCTACGCCGATGACGAAGATGATGTACATGCCGCGCGAAATTCCGCGCGTGTCGCGCGAGCGGATGGTCATCACGGCCTGCGGAATGAAAGAAGCGCTGGTGAGCGCTGCGGCGGCGAAGCCGAGCCATTCGGGATTCATGCGCGGATTGTCTTAGAAAATGGTGGCCGGGGTTGGGTGAGCGCGGTGCTTTAGCGAACGGGCGAGCGGAGCGAGCCCTGGGATTCAGACACCTGGCACAATCTTTCGCGCAGCGAAAAATGGTGGCCGGGGTCGGAATCGAACCAACGACACGCGGATTTTCAATCCGCTGCTCTACCAACTGAGCTACCCGGCCACGGTTGGGATTTCCCTCGAAGAGGGCCCTCGATCGAGGGGCGCGTATTAGACCGGCCGTCCCCATGGCCGTCAAGCAAGCAAGGCCTCAAACCCTTGATTTGCGACGCATTGACACCATTTCGGGCCGACCATGAATACCGCAGCCAAACTCGCCACCACCCCGCGCGCAGTCATCCAGACGCTTCGCGGCCAGCCCGCCTCGGACGGCGCGGGCGTCAAGCTCACTCGTGTCATCGGTCAGCCCAGGCTGCCCGATCTCGACCCGTTCCTGCTGCTCGATGAATTCGGCACGGACAAGGCCGAGGACTACATCGCCGGATTTCCGGAGCACCCGCATCGTGGCTTCGAAACGGTCACGTACATGCTCGACGGCCGCATGCGCCACAAGGACAACCACGGCAATGAAGGCGTGCTCGAGCCGGGCGCCGTGCAGTGGATGACCGCGGGCCGCGGAATCGTGCACTCGGAAATGCCCGAGCAGCGCGAAGGCCGCATGCGCGGCTTCCAGCTGTGGATGAACCTGCCCGCGAAGGACAAGATGACCGCGCCTAACTACCAGGAATTCGGTGGCGACAAACTGCCGGTCGTGGAACGGACAGGCGTGAGCGTCAAGGTGATCGCCGGTTCGCTCGATGGCGCCACCGGCCCCGTGCGGCAGCCGGCCACAGACCCGGTCTACATGGACATCCGGCTCGATGCGGGCGCGGACTTCACGCTGCCGCTGCCGGTGGGTCATTCGGCTTTCGTCTACGTATACGAGGGCGGTGTGTCGGTGGGCGTCTCGCGCGAAGCGGCGACCATCCACGCGCAGGAGCTCGCGGTGCTGGGCGACGGCAGCGAGGTGCGCCTGCAGGGTCGCGAGGCCCGCTCGCGCGCAATCCTGGTGGCCGGCCGGCCGTTGCGCGAACCGGTGGCGCGTTACGGCCCGTTCGTGATGAACACCCGTGAAGAGCTCCACCAGGCGTTCGCGGACTTCCAGGCCGGGAAGTTCTAGTCGGGTGGTGCGGGGAATCCTTCCCCGGCACCACTCTAATTCGGGACGGCGCAGACTGCTGCGCCGTCCATGATCTCGCGGCTATGATCGGCGCCATGCGATCTCGCCTTGCGTACCTGCTCCTGCTGCTGCCGATCTGGCAGTCGCCAGTATTCGCGCAGTGTGCTCCCGCGCCAGATTCACCCTATTTCTTCCGCAATCTCGCTGAGCAACGAGCGGAAGCCAAACTCACTGAAGATCGCG
>DASQJS010000094.1:0-12896 GCA_035630995.1 Steroidobacteraceae bacterium
TCATCGTCGAGAACGGCGCGGTGTGTGGCGTCGTCACCATGACCGGCATCAAATTCCATGCGCGAAGCGTGGTGCTCACGGTCGGCACTTTCCTCGGCGGCCGCATTCACGTCGGTCTCGACAACTACAGCGGCGGGCGGGCCGGCGATCCACCGTCTAACAAACTTGCCGAGCGGCTTCGCGCGCTGCCGTTTCGCACCGCACGCCTGAAGACCGGCACACCGCCGCGCATCGACGGCCGCACCATCGACTACTCGGCGCTCGCCACACAGCATTCCGACGAGCCGCGCCCGGTGTTCAGCTATCTCGGCCGGCAGAGCGACCATCCCGCGCAGTTGCCCTGCCACATCACGGCCACCACGGAACGCACGCACCAGATCATTCGCGCCGCGACCGATCGCTCGCCGATGTTCACCGGCAAGATCGAAGGCGTGGGCCCTCGCTACTGCCCGAGCGTCGAAGACAAGGTAGTTCGGTTCGCCGACAAGACTTCGCACCAGATCTTCATCGAACCCGAAGGGTTGAACACGCACGAGGTCTACCCGAACGGCATCTCCACGAGCCTTCCGTATGACGTGCAGTTCGAGTTCGTGCGCACCATCAAGGGTTTCGAAAACGCCCACATCACGCGTCCGGGCTACGCCATCGAATACGACTTCTTCGATCCGCGTGATCTCAAGGCCTCGCTCGAGACCAAGGCGCTCGCCGGCCTGTATTTCGCCGGCCAGATCAATGGCACCACGGGTTACGAAGAAGCCGCGGCGCAGGGCCTCATCGCGGGAATCAACGCGGCTCGCGGGGCTGCTGGCAAAGAAGCCTTCGTGCCGAAGCGCAGCGAGAGCTACGTGGGTGTGCTCATCGATGACCTGGTGACGAGCGGCACGCGCGAGCCGTATCGCATGTTCACCAGCCGCGCCGAACATCGGCTGCTGTTGCGTGAAGACAATGCCGATCTGCGCCTCACTCCCATCGGACGCGACCTTGGGTTGGTCGACGATGCACGCTGGAGCTTCTTCGAAGCCAAGCGTGATGGCAGCGAGCGGGAACTTGCTCGCTTCAAGGTAACGCGTATCAAAGCGGCAGAAATACCCGCGGAATGGGCGAGCCGCGTACTGGGCGAAACCTCCACGCGAGATGCGCTGTCCGCCTTCGATCTGCTGCGCCGGCCGGAGGTGTCGTACGAGCAGGTGGTGGAACTCATCGGCCCGATGGAAAAGGCGGACGACGACCGCCTGGACGCGCAGATTCGCACGCAGCTCGAAGTCGCCGCCAAATACTCGGGATACATCGAACGCCAGGAAGAAGAAATCGCTCGTCAACGGCGCAACGAGGAAACGCGCCTGCCCGCGGACCTCGACTACGCGCGTGTCAGTGGCCTGTCGAACGAAGTCCGGCAGAAGCTCGAACAGATTCGTCCGGCCACGGTCGGGCAGGCGGCGCGCGTCGCCGGCGTCACGCCCGCGGCGGTCTCCATCCTGCTGGTTCATCTCAAGAAGTCGCGCGCGGCCTGATGGGCGGAGTAACCCGACGCGACGTCCTCACGGCGCCACTCGTCGCGCTCGCGGTCACCTCCTGCGGCCAGCGCGGTGAGGCACCCGGCAAGCAATCCGCAATCCTGATGCGCGGCAATGGTCCGGATCCGGACTCGCTCGATCCGCACAAGGCACGCTCAGCCGAGGCGATGGTGGTGCTGCGCGATCTGTTCGAGTGCCTCACGCGGCTCGACAAGAATGCCGTCACGGTTCCGGCGGCCGCCGAAAGCTGGACGATGAGCGACGACGGCCGCATCTACACATTCAAGCTGCGTCCGAACCTTCGGTGGTCCAGTGGTGAGCCGGTGGTGGCCGAAGACTTCGCCGCGGGATTTCGCAGGCTGGTGGACCCGGGCACCGCATCGCAGTACGCGGACGTCATCGGCGTCATCGTCAATGCCTCGAACATCATTGCGGGCAGGAAGCCGGTGGACTCGCTCGGCGTCGCCGCGCCCGACGCGAAGACGCTGGTCATCACGCTGGAAAGCCCCGCGGTCTATCTACCGGGGCTCATGGCGCATCCGTCCACCGCGCCGCTGCATCGCCCCTCGCTCGCGCAATTCGGTGATCGTTTTTCGCGCCCGGGGGACCAGGTGTCGAACGGCGCGTTCGTGCTCGAAGAATGGCTGCAGGGCAGCTACATTCGCGTGAACCGCAACCCGCACTACTGGGGAAATGCGGCCAACAAGATCGACGGCGTCAAGTTCGTGCAGCTCGCGGATGAAAACGCCGAGCTGCGCGCATACCGCGCCGGGGAATTGCATTGCACTTACGTGTTGCCGCGCGGACAGTTCGACTGGATCAGGGAAAACCTGGCCGCGGAACTGCACGTGACGCCGCAGCTCAGCACCTATTACTACGGCTTCAATCTCGATCGCGCGCAATTTGCCGCACACCCGAAGCTGCGCCAGGCGCTGTCGATGGCGGTCGATCGCGAACGCCTTGCGAGCTCCGTGCTGCGCATGGGTGAACTTCCCGCGTATGGCTGGGTGCCGCCCGGCATGTACAACTACACCGCGCAATCATTCGAGTACGCCGGGATGCCGGTGGCAGAACGCATCGAAGCCGCGCGCAAGCTGCTGGCCGAAGAGGGATACACGCGCGACAAGCCGCTGCGCTTCGAGCTGCGCTACAACAGCGGCGAGGTGCATTCCAAGGTCGCCGTGGCGGTTGCGTCCATGTGGAAGGAGGCGCTGGGCGTGGAGGCGCAACTCGCGGCCGTGGAATTCAAGTCGCTGCTCGAGGACATCGACCGTCGCAACATGGACATGTATCGGCTGTCCTGGGTGGGCGACTACAACGATCCGTACACCTTTCTGCAGTACCTGAAGGGTGACTTCGGTATCAATCTCCCGCATTACGTCAGCGCTGCCTACGATGCGCTGCTCGAAGAAGCATCGCGGCAGACCGATGCATCGAAACGCCGCTCGCTGCTCGAACAGGCTGAACGCACCATGCTGGCGGATCACCCGCTGATTCCGCTGTATTTCTACGTGAACAAGCACCTGGTCAGCCCCAGGCTCAGGGGCTGGTACGACAACGTCATGAACGTCGTCTATTCCCAGGACCTCGAAATCATTCCCACGTAGACGTCAGGCATCGTCTGACGAGCCGGCGGGACTCTTCTACAGCCCGATGAGTCGGGTCACCGACATTCAACAGCAATAGATTTTCGTGATGATGGCCTCACCCCGGTACACACATTCGGCCGGGGGAAGAGGAGCGGTCGTGAGACATACAGAAGGCAGTCAGGGCTACGCGTACAACAGAGGCTACGCCCCCACGCAGTTCCAGGATGACGTCGATGTGGCGGAGTGCGCACTCGACGAACAACTGGAGCAATTACAGCGTCACTACGCGGCAGCCATCCGCGCCGTTTCCCGCTCGCGTTACGAGATCGAACTTCTCGAGAAGCGCGACGACATTCCCGGATACCTCCTCGAACACGCCATCAGGCAGCGCGCCGCAGCGGAAACCCGCTGCGTACGCCTGCTCAGCGCGATCGAAGCTCTCGAAGACCGTTTGGAGAATGCGTGATGCGCCGACGAACCCTTGACGATTACCGCCGCGCGCTTTGCGCCGCGATCCAGGAACGCATTTCGGTGTCCAGCACGCCCAGGGGCAATGCGCCCATTCCGAGGAGCTGGTCGTGGAATGCGCGGATATCGAAGCGATCACCGAGCGCCTTTTCGGCTTCGGCGCGCAGCGCCTGGATCCTGAGCTGACCTAACTTGTACGCCAGCGCCTGGCCGGGCCAGGAAATGTAGCGGTCGACTTCGTTCTCGATGTCCTGCTGGCTCTTGCCGGTGTTCTGCTTGAAGAAGTAGATAGCCTGATCGCGCGTCCACTTGAACTGGTGCATGCCGGTGTCGACCACCAGGCGAACGGCGCGCCACATGTCGTAGTTGAGCTGGCCGAACTTCGAGAAGTCATCCTTGTACAGCCCGAGCTCGTAGCCGAGGCTTTCGGAATACAGGGCCCAGCCTTCGATGAACGCGGTGTAATCGGCGTTGCGCCGGAATTCCGGCAGCCCGGTGAGCTCGTACGACAACGCGATCTGCAGATGATGTCCCGGCACGGACTCGTGCGCGGTCAGCGCTTCGATCTCCCAGATCGGCCGCGACTCCGGCTTGTACAGGTTCACGTAGTAGTTGCCCTGTCGTGCGCCGTCGAGCGACGGCGGCTGGTAATACGCCGTGGTCGTCGTCGGCGCGCTGCCCGCGGGAATGGGGCGGATGCCGAAGCCGCCCTTCGGCAGTTTGCCGAACAGTTTCGGCAGCTGCGGCTCGATGCCACGGGCGGTTTTCTCATAGGCCGCGAACAACTCTTCGGGCGTCTTGTAGAAGAAGCGCGGATCGTTGCGGATGAAGGACAGGAACTGATCGAGCGTGCCCAGGAAATTGATGCCCTCGAGCGTCTTTTCCATCTCCGCGCGAATCCGCTTCACTTCCTCGAGGCCGATGTTGTGAATGCGGGTGGGATCCGGGTTGTCGATGGTCGTGTAGTACTTGACCCGGTCCTTGTAATACAGGTCGCCGTCCGGCGTGTCGTAGATGCCCACCGTGTCACGCGATGCGGGTAGATAGACATCGCGGAAGAACTTGTCGAAGCGCTGGAACGCCGGCACCGCCACGGTCGTGATCGCGGTCTTCGCGGCGGCCGTCAGGCGGTCCCTGGTGGCGGCATCGAAACTCGCCGGCATCTTCTTGAACGGCGCGTAGAACGGGTTCGCTTCGGGCTCGGCGACGAGCGACGACTTGATCTGGTCGAGCACCTTCTGCACGGTGGCGCGCGGCTGCGTGCGCCGCTCGGTCGCGCCCTGGCCTAACAACACGATCCACTGGTCGATGTACACGCCGCTCGCGTTGATGCGCGCGATCCAGTTGTCATAGTCCTTGGCCGTCGCGAACGGATGGGTCTCGGCGAGTTCCGCCAGCAGCTGCGGTCCGTCGATGGAGCGCGTCGCGTACATGTAAGGCTTGAACTGCGCTTCGTTGAGCAGAATGCGGGTTTCGCGCTCGAAGAGGTCGTAGTTGAGCTGGTCGGCCTTCTCGAGTTTGGTCTTGTCGATCTTGCGCAGTGCGGCCATGCGCGCGAATGCGCGCTGCTGGCGCGCCGCGATCGCCTCCACCGACATGTTGGTCAGCAGCGCGTCGTAGCGATGATCGCCAAGCGACGTTGCGGCGATGGGGTCGTCGGCCAGGTCCTCCTGCCAGCTGTTTTCGAACAACTTGAGCAGCGGAGCGTTGGCAGGCTTCTTGGCGGCCAGCGCGGCATCGACGGTGAGCAACCCCACGAGGGGGACCAGCAAGGCAACTATTTTTCGGCGCATGGCGCCGATTTTCAGCTACCGAGGCGCTGAGCGGCAAGGGGCTCGCTGCGGACGTGACCCATTGCGGGACGGAATTTGAGCAATTGCACGTGGTTCACGTGGGTATCGCAGGAAACCAGCTTCACGTTGGCGTCGGCGAGAAACGCGGAGAGAAAACTCTGGATTCCATCGAAGCGTTCGCGGGCTCCCGGCAGGTCCTGGACCTGGCCTACGACTTTAGCCTGCCAGTGCTGCGCTCGCGGCTCGGCCTTGCGCAGCTCGACGAAGCAGCGATCGAGCAACAACAGGTCGGTAGACAGCGTGGTGTCGGTGAGATTGGGGTCCTGCACGCGGCCCGGCGGCGCCACGCGCAGGTGAATGAGCGCACCGGATTCGAGCACCGCGTCATACAGACATAAGGCGAACGTGGATTCGAGGCGCGCGACGAGCACGACATCGCTGTTAACGACGTCGAAATGATCGGGTTCAACGCTGATTTCCGGTACGGGGGCTTCTGACACGGCGACCTGAAACTTGAGACTGTTATCCCCGGGGCACGTGCGTCAGCTTCTGGCGGCTGGCGTCTCGCTGGCTTCCCTCACGGCGGATCATCGCAGAGTCAGCGCCGCATTCCCATGTCGCAGGGCGGCTACGTGCGGAAAAGGCGACCCTAAGCGTATGATTCCGGGGCGTCGAGTGCGGGAACATCAGAGGGGAACACACATGCTTGAGTCCGGCACCATCTGGGTCGTTCTTGTCGTCATCGGCATCATCATCGTTGCGATCAAGACACTGGTCATCGTGCCCCAGGGTTTCGAGTACACCCGCGAGCGCCTGGGCAAATTCGACCATGCCATGCCGCCCGGGCCGCACTGGCTCATTCCCTTCTTCGACAACGTCGGCCAGAAGATCAACATGATGGAGCAGGTGCTCGACGTCCCCCGCCAGGAGGTCATCACCAAGGACAACGCCATGGTCGCCATCGACGCCGTGGTGTTCTACCAGGTGCTGGACGCCCCGAAAGCGGCATATGAAGTAGCCAACCTGCGGCTCGCCATGGTGAACCTGACCATGACGAACATTCGCACGGTGGTCGGCTCCATGGACCTCGACGAAACACTGTCCAAGCGCGACGAAATCAACCATCGCCTGCTCAAGGTGGTCGACGACGCGACGACGCCGTGGGGCGTGAAATGCACGCGCATCGAAATCAAGGACATCACGCCGCCGGCGAATCTCATCGAGGCGATGGGCCGCCAGATGAAAGCCGAGCGCGAGAAGCGCGCCAACATCCTCGACGCCGAAGGCTTCCGCCAGGCCGCCATCCTCAAGGCCGAGGGTGAAAAGCAGGCTGTGGTGCTCGCAGCCGAAGGCAACAAGGAAGCTGCGTTCCGCGAGGCGGAAGCGCGTGAGCGCCTGGCGCAGGCCGAAGCGCGCGCCACGGCCATGGTGTCGCAGGCAATCGCGGCTGGCGACGTGCAGGCCATCAACTACTTCGTGGCACAGAAATACGTCGAGGCACTGAAGGAATTCGCGAATTCTCCGAATCAGAAAGTATTCATGATGCCGATGGAGTCCGCCGGGTTGTTAGGCGCTCTGGGTGGCATCGTTGAACTCGCCAAGGACGCCATGCAGCGGCAACCGAGCAGCCTGCCACCAGGTTCGCCGGGCGCCGTGCGCACACCCCCGCGAGCGCCGCAGTCATGAGCGGATTCCTCCAGAACCTCGAGTGGTGGCACTGGATGGTGCTGGCGGTGTTGCTGGCCGCAGCAGAAACACTGGTTCCGGGCGCAGTCGTCATATGGTTCGCGGCCTCCGCAGCCGTGATCGGCCTGCTGATGGTCGGCATCGATATTCCCTGGCAATACCAGCTCATCGGTTTTGGCCTGCTGGGCATGGCTGCATTGCTGGCGTATCGCGCCTATCGCAAGAAGAATCCCGGCACATTCGAACAACCCAACCTCAATCAGCGCGGACTGCAGTACGTTGGCAGCGAGCTGGTGCTGGTCGAGCCGATCGAGCAGGGATCGGGCAAGGCGAGGCTCGGTGATGGCGTATGGAAAGTTTCCGGGCCCGAGCTGCCCGCCGGCGCGCGCGTGCGCGTCACGGGCGTCAACGGCACGATTCTTACGGTGATTCCTGTCTGAGATGTTCGAGATACGGAGGTCGCGATGCTTTCCGTCGAGCAACTGCTGAATCAGAAACCCAGGGCTATCCACTCGATAGGTCCCGAGGAGCCCGTGCTCGCCGCCATCAAGAAGATGGCCGAGCATCACATTGGTGCGCTGGTCGTGATGTCCGGCGAAAAGCTCGTGGGCATCGTCTCCGAGCGTGACTACGCGCGCAAAGTGGTGTTGTTAGGCCGCTCTTCGACTGAAACGCGCGTCGACGCCATCATGAGCGCCAAGGTGGTCACGGTCACCGCGAAGCAGGATGCGCACGACTGCATGCGCCTCATGACCGACATGCGCATCCGGCATCTGCCGGTGGTGGCGGGAGATCGCGTGGTCGGCGTGCTGTCCATCGGCGACCTGGTGCGCGCGGTCATCGAAGAACAGGAGCGAACGATTGCGGATCTCGAGAGCTACATCCGCAGCTGAAATGGGGACAGGCCCCGCAAAGCAGGGCCGTTCCTGATTTGCTTGCAAAAGGGGTCGCGCCTGAACAAGACGGGTACGCGATCTGCCCGCCGATGTTTTCGCAGGCGGAATTGCACGGGCTCACGGCGGAGCTCGCCGCCGCGCCATTGCAGCGAACGCGTGCCGGAGCCCGTCACATCCTTGGATGCAGCAGCATTGCCCGGCTGGCGAAGGATTCACGGCTCATCGACCTCGCGTCCCGGTGGTTAGGCGCGGCGGCCGTGCCGTTCAAGGCGACCCTGTTCGACAAGAGTCCCGATGCGAACTGGCTGGTGGCGTGGCACCAGGACACGGCACTGCCGATATCCGAACACCGCGACGTCGCCGGCTGGGGCCCTTGGTCCGAGAAATCCGGCGTGACCTATGCCCACGCTCCTGCCCACGTGCTGGAACAGGTGATTGCGCTGCGCGTTCACCTCGACGACTCAACCCCCGACAACGGACCGCTGCGCGTACTTCCCCGGACGCACACGGCGGGTGTGCTGAGTGACGCGGAAATACACGAGCTCTCGCTTCGAGTGAAGCCGGTGTCATGCCCCGTACCCGCTGGCGGCATTGTCGTCATGCGGCCACTGATCATCCACGCTTCTTCAAAACTCAACGCGCCGTCGCCGCGGCGCGTGCTGCATCTCGAGTACGCGGCGTCACTCGCGCTCGAATCGGGCCTCGAGCTTCGCGTCGCATGAGCCCATCTACTTCCGCCAGAACGTGGCGGTGAACAACACCAGCACGCTGAAGATTTCCAGGCGGCCGATGAGCATCGCCAGTGTACAAATCCACGTTTGCGCGTCGGTCAGGCCCGAGAAGTTCGTCGAGGGGCCCACCGCGCCCATACCGGGGCCCAGATTGTTCATGGAACCTACCGCCGCGGAAAGCGCCGACACGAGATCGAGTCCCGTCGCCAGCAGCGCAAAAGTAAGCACCAGGCTGGTCCCGAAATATAGAAAGATGAAAGCTAGTACTGAATACGCAACCCGGTCGGGGATCGCCTGGCCGCCAATCCTGATGGGAATCATGGCGTTCGGGTGCACTAGCAATTTGAGCTCGCGGCGCGCCTGCCGCACCAAAAGCAGGGTGCGGAACATCTTGATGCCGCCGCCGGTGGAGCCGGTACTGCATGTGATGCAACTCAGGAACAGCAACCAGGCGGGCAGGAACGCCGGCCACTTCTCGTAGTCTTCAGTGACGAAACCGGTGGTGGTGGCGATGGACACGACGTTGAAAACGGAGTGGCGCAGGCCTTCCCCCATTGAGGGATAGGTGCCGTCGATCCACAGCAGCGAGGAGACCAGCACTACGGAGGAGCCGAGCACGATCAGCACAGCCTTGCCCTCCGAATCGTTGCGGTACGGGCGCAACGACAGACTCCGGAATGCAAGGAAGTGCCGCGAAAAATTCAGCGCGGCCACCACCATGATTGCGATGAGCACCAGTTCCACGGCGGCGGAATTGAAATACCCAACGCTCACATCGTGAGTGGAGAAGCCGCCGAGCGCGATCGCAGAAAACCCGTGACAAATCGAGTCGAACCAGCTCATGCCCGCGATGCGCAGACCAATGACACCCGCGGTGCTGATGGCGAGGTACGTGAACCACAGCGCTTTCGCCGTCTCGGTGATGCGCGGCGTCAGCTTCTCGTCCTTGACCGGGCCGGGAGTCTCCGCCTTGTAGAGCTGCATGCCACCAACGCCTAACAAAGGCAGCACTGCCACCACCAGGACGATGATGCCGATGCCGCCTATCCAGTGCAGAGTGTGGCGCCAGATATTGATTGATTCCGGAAGTGTGTCGAGATGGTTCAGCACCGTGGATCCCGTGGTGGTGAGACCCGACATCGCCTCAAAATATGCGTCGGTGAAGCTCAGATCCGGCAGAGCGATCATGAGCGGAATGGCGGCGGACGCGGACATCAGCACCCACGCCAGGCTGACCAGGAGGAAGCCGTCGCGCGGCTTGAGTTCACGACGAAACCGGCGCGTGGCCATCGCCACGGCGAGGCCCGCAACGGCATTGATGCCGGCGGCGATCACGAAGTCCATGACCGCACCGTCCTGCACGCCCAGCGACCAGGCAATGGGCAATAGATAGAGCAGGCCGAAGAAGGCCATCATGAGCCCGAGCAGGTGGGCGACGGCTAACAAGATCTACGCCTCGCCTTCAGCGCCCGCCGGGCCCGGAGAACAGGCGCTCGACCTGCTCGACGTGACGCCGGTCGGAAAGGAACACGATCACGTGATCGTCGTTCTGAATCCTGGTGTCGTGATGCGCGATCATCACCGCATCGCCACGCACCACCGCGCCGATGGCCGCGCCTTCGGGCAACGGGATATCGGCAACGTTCCGGCCCACCACGCGCGAGGTCTTGTCGGTGCCGTGCACCACGGCCTCGAGTGCTTCGGCGGCGCCGCGGCGCAGGGAATGCACGCGCACCACGTCACCGCGGCGCACGTGCGCCAGCAGCGAACCGATGGTGATGGTCTGCGGGGAAATGGCGATGTCGATGCTGCCGCTTTCCATGAGATCGGCGTACGAAGGCTTGTTGATGAGAGCCATCACCTTTCTTGCGCCCAGGCGCTTGGCCAGCATGGCCGAAAGGATGTTCGCCTCTTCGGAGTTGGTGAGTGAAGCGAACACGTCGCAGCTGTCGATGTTTTCTTCGATCAGCAGCTCTTCGTCGGCGGCGTCGCCGTTTAGCACGATGGTGTTCAGCAACAGCTCGGAGATGCGACGCGCGCGCTTCGGATCGCGTTCGATGAGCTTCACGTGGTGCTGTTCCTCGAGCTTGCGCGCCAGCGACAGGCCGATGTTGCCGCCGCCGGCGATCACCACGCGCTTGGCCGGCGCTTCTTCCTTGCGGATCTCGCTCATGAACTTGCGGATGTCGTCGCGCGCCGCGATGAAGAACACCTCGTCGCCTTCCTCGACGATGGTCTCCCCATCGGGAATGATGCTGCGGCCGGCACGGTAGATAGCCACCACGCGCGCTTCGGTGTTCGGGTGATGCTCCTTGAGTTTCGCCAGCTTCTGGCTGACCAACAGGCCGCCCTTGCGCGCGCGAATGCCCACGAGCCGTACGCGGCCGTCGGCGAAGTCCAGCACTTGCAGCGCTCCGGGATACTTGATGAGCTCGCCGATGTACTCGGTGACGAGCTGCTCGGGGCTGATCCACACATCCACCGACAGCGCCTCGTCGGCAAACAACTTCGGATGGCGCGTGTATTCGGACGAACGTATGCGGGCGATCTTCGTGCGAGTGCGGTACAGCGTGTACGCCACCTCGCAGGCCATCATGTTGACCTCGTCGCTCGAGGTCAGCGCCACCACAATGTCGGCTGAGGCGCCGCCGGCGGCCTCGAGCACCGATGGATAGGCGGCGTTGCCGGCTACCGTGCGGATGTCGAGGCGATCCTGCAGATCGCGCAACACTTCTTCATTGGTGTCGACGACCGTGACTTCATTGGCCTCTTCACGCGACAGGTGGTAGGCCGCAGTGCGCCCGACTTGGCCGGCGCCGAGTATCACGATCTTCATGGGGGCGATATTGTACGGTGCCGGGCCAGATTGGAGTCCGGCAATTCGACAAAGTGGGTTCGGTGGCCGGGTGGCGAGTTTTCCCGGTTTCCCGGCCCGGCACCCAACTCTATGAACACAGCCACTCCCGAAACGCCAGTTGCCCACGAATTCCGCGTGCGTTACAGCACGGGTCAGCCGGCGAGCTCTGACCAGCCGCTCAACAACACCTTCGGGCTCACGGGCGAGGGCAAGCTCGTGGTGGATCGCGGAGCGCTCGTTTTCGAGGGTACGCGCAGTGGGTTTACGCTGACCGGCAAGCCACGCATCGCGCTCGCCGACGTTGCCAATGTGGACTACAACGCCACCAACAGCGCCTTCCTGATCCGCACGCGCGACGGGCGGCACTACATCATCGTGTGGCTGGCCTCGCGCGAAGACGCCGAAGCCCTCTGGGCAATGCTTCCGCAGGAAAAGACGCCGGAGTTCCTGGCGGACCAGGCGGCGCACGAGCGTTTCGGCAAGGCCATGTCGGTACTCGGCGCGCGTTCGCTGGTTACGCCCGCAATCATCGCCATCAACGTCGCGGTCTTCATCGTGATGTTGATTGCCGGTGCGGATCTCATGAATCCCAACCCCGCCGTGCACATCCGGTTCGGCTCGAACTTCGGTCCGTTGACGTGGACGGGTGAGGAATGGCGACTGCTGACGTCGGCATTCCTGCACTTCGGACTCATTCATATCGCGCTGAACATGTACGCGCTGTACCAGGGTGGCGGCCTCGTGGAGAGGTTGTTCGGCAGTACTCGGTTTGCCGTGATCTATCTGCTCTCGGCCCTGTCGGGCAGCGTGGTGAGCGGCTGGTGGGATCCGTTTCGCAACAGCGCCGGCGCGTCGGGCGCGATTTTCGGCGTGTATGGCGCGCTGCTGGCATTCCTCGCCGTGCGCCGCGTCGACATTCCGCCCACCATGCTGAAGAGCATCAGCAGCAGCGCACTGCTGTTCTGCCTGTACTCGCTGGTGATCGGCGCCGCGCATCCGCTCATCGACAATGCCTGCCACATCGGCGGGTTGTTAGGCGGGTTCGTCTCGGGCGTTATCCTGGCACGGCCGTTCACGACGGAGGCGCGCGCCACGCGGCAGCCGGCCAGGCTGCTCGTGGCCGTATTGGCCATTGTCCTTCCCCTCGCGTTACTGGCCCAGCCGTTGATCGCCGAGAACGGCAGCAAGTCCGCCGGTCTGCGGTTCGCGCGCGACATGGAAACCTTCGTCCGCGCGGAAGCGGAGATCGTGCGTCGCCAGACCGACATCCTCACGTTTCCACCCAACGCACGCGTGAATCGGCTGGAGATTGCCCAGCGACTGCGCCACGAAGTGCTCGAGCCCTGGCGCGCCGCGTCGCGG
>DASQJS010000095.1:0-2571 GCA_035630995.1 Steroidobacteraceae bacterium
TGCGTGATAACGCGGCGGCATGCGGCTGGCGGGAACGGTGCCCATGAGCACCGCGGCGTGCACGGCCTTCGGAAAGTCCGCCATGTAGCGCAATGCGAGCGTGGTGCCGTAGGAACTCAGCTGCTTAGCGCATTCGGCTACGAGCTCCGGCGGATACAGCGGCAAGGCCGGCTGGCGTTTCTCGAGGCCTGGGCACCGCAGAGGGTTCGATTGGCCCGTGCCTCGCATGTCGGCGAGCACGATGTCGCGCTTCTGGCGATATGGCGCGCCCTCCCCGGCGTAGAACTCGAGGAAATCCGTAGCGGCGAACCCGGGGCCACCTTCGAGGTCAAACTGAGCGCGCTTGCCGTCGTGCGGCCCCGTTGCCGGAAGCACTACGACATGGATCGGGATTTTTCGGCCGCGCGGTTTGTCGTGGTTTTCCGGAACATACACGACACCGCAGCGTGCGCCGGCCGCCGACGCGTCGGTCGAGCAGTCTCTCGCTTCAAACTGCGGTTTCGCCGCGAGCGCCGCGGACGACGCCAACGCCAGCAGGAAAACGTGTAAACACGAGGCTCGGTACATGGCGCACGAGTCTGCCAGAATTGACGCTCAACCTATGGATACCTTCAAACAATTCGGCCGGCGGAGATTCGTGCAGGGCCTGGCCGGCGGCGCGTTGCTGCTCGCGCACAGTCGCGGCCGCGCGCTGGCAGCCGGCAGCACTCCCGCGGAACTCGTTGGGCCGGACTTTCATCTCACCATCGACGAACTGCCGGTGAACTACACCGGCGCCGCACGCCGCGCGGTGGCGGTCAATGGCCAGGTGCCGGCGCCGCTGCTGCGAATGCGCCAGGGCGACACCGTCACCATTCGCGTCACTAACAACCTGCGCGAGGCCACTTCGATCCACTGGCACGGGTTCATCCTGCCGGCGGACATGGACGGAGTGCCGGGCCTGTCGTTCGATGGCATCGCGCCTGGCACCACGTTCACCTATCGCTTCAAGGTCAACCAGTCCGGAACCTATTGGTATCACTCGCATTCGCGCTTCCAGGAGCAGATCGGCCTGTACGGGCCCATCATCGTCGAGCGGCGCGGCGGCGAGCGCCACGGCGCCGACCGCGAACACACACTGCTGCTGTCGGACTGGACCGACCACGACCCCGAACACATCTACGCCACGCTCAAGCGCCAGAGCGACTACTACAACTTCGGCAAGCGCACGTTCAGCGACTTCCTCGCCGATGCGCGCAAACAGGGCCTCTCCGCCGCCGCCGCGGACCGGCGCATGTGGGGCGCGATGCGCATGAACCCCACCGATCTCGCCGACGTCACCGGCTACGCCTATACCTATCTACTGAACGGGGCCACTCCCGCGGCCAACTGGACCGGCCTCTTCACGCCGGGCGAACGCGTGCGGCTGCGGCTCATCAACGGCTCGTCGATGAGTTTCTTCGACGTGCGCATTCCGGGGCTGAAACTCACGGTGGTCGCCACCGATGGGCAGGACGTGGAGCCGGTAACAGTCGATGAGCTGCGCATCGGCACCGCCGAGGTATACGACGTCATCGTCACGCCCGGCGACGCGGCCTACACGCTCTTCGCGCAGTCCATGGACCGGTCCGGCTACGCGCGCGGAACGCTGGCGCCGCGTGCCGGCATGACCGCCGACGTTCCGACGATGGATACGCGCGCGTTGTTGACGATGTCCGACATGGGCATGCAGCACGCTGGCATGGATCACAGCAAAATGGACCATTCGGCCATGCCAAAGGTGGTTCATGCTCCTGCGGAAACTGGACCAATCGTCGACATGCGTGCCGACATGCCGAACACCCGGCTCGATGACCCGGGCGTGGGGCTGCGCAACAATGGCCGGCGTGTGCTCACGTATGCGGACCTCGCGACGCTCGGCGGCCCCATCGACCGCCGCGTGGCGGCCCGCGAAATCGAGCTGCATCTGACCGGACACATGGAGCGTTACATCTGGTCGTTCAACGGCCAGAAATTTTCGGACGCCGAACCGCTGCGATTTGCGCACAACGAACGCCTGCGTATCGCTCTCGTGAACGACACCATGATGACGCATCCCATCCACCTGCATGGCATGTGGAGCGAGATCACGGATGCCAGTGGCAAGTTCGTGGCCCGCAAGCACACGGTGACTGTGCAACCAGGGCAGCGGCTCACCTGCGAAGTCACGGCCGACGCGCTGGGTAGCTGGGCGTATCACTGCCACCTGCTCTATCACATGGAAGCGGGCATGTTCCGCGAAGTGGTGGTGGCGTGAGGCGCCTCGCGAGCGCGGGCGTGC
This sequence comes from Steroidobacteraceae bacterium, assembly GCA_035630995.1. Classification (GTDB taxonomy): domain Bacteria; phylum Pseudomonadota; class Gammaproteobacteria; order Steroidobacterales; family Steroidobacteraceae; genus CADEED01. The sequence continues at coordinate 2,300 of DASQJS010000095.1, forward strand.
TGCTCGTCGCCGCCGCCGGTACGTTTGCGCAGAGCGAACACGTGCCGCCCGATCCGCCGCAGACGCATGTGCACGAGATGCCCTACCGCGAGATGGTGGAGATGATGGGCATGGACGATCGCGCGTTGTTCGGCAAGGTCATGCTGGACCGGCTCGAGTGGCGCGACGCGGACGTGTCGACTTATGAGTGGGAGGCCGCGGCCTGGTATGGCGGCGACTTCAACAAGGTGTGGCTCGAGACCGAAGGCGAACATGTGGATGGGTCGACGAGC
>DASQJS010000096.1:0-8962 GCA_035630995.1 Steroidobacteraceae bacterium
GTGTATTGGCTGCTGTTCCTGATTTTTCGCTTCCTGCTGCGCCGTGACGTTGGCGCGGTCGGCATCGCCGATATCCTGCTTCTGGTGATCGTCGCGGACGCCGCGCAGAACGCCATGTCGGGCGGCTATAGCACCTTTGCCGAAGGCGCGATTCTGGTGCTCACCATCGCCTGCTGGAATTGGGCGCTCGATGTGCTTTCGTATCGATTCAGCGCCGTCCGCCGTTTTACGACTCCCGCCCGCCTGGCGCTGATCAAGCAGGGCGTGCTGCAGCGTCGCAATCTGCGGCGCGAGTACATCACCGTGGAAGAGCTGCACGAGAAGCTGCGCGAGCAGGGAATCGAGAAGGTCGCCGAGGTGAAGGCCGCATACCTCGAGGGCGACGGGCAGATCAGCGTGATTCGCAACTCGGGATCGCAGAATTCACAGGCTCCGGAGAGGGCCCTTCCAGGAGCGTGAACGCCGGTTTTGCGGCATCGGTGGCGACGGACAACTCCCCCGTGTCCGGATGCCACTCGAAGACGGCGCGTCCATTGGATTGCAGGTCAGCATGGATTCCGGCACAAACACTGCCGTTCGGACCGGGCAGGGAACGCGTTTACGAAGGTGCCGCATGCGCGGACGGGGCGATTTACGCTACCTTGCGCTCGCCCGATCAATCGGAGCGTCACGGAGCGGATGATGGGTCACGAAGAAAAGGTCGTTCAGTGGTTCAACGCGGTGGATTGGATCCAGGCGGGCTCGCGTATTGCCGCCATCCTGGTCGTCACTTTCCTGCTGGTGTTCGTCGCGCGGCGGTTGATCTCCGGGCTCGAGAAATTCACCGCCACGCACGCACACGATGTCGAAGCGCAAAAGCGCGCCGCCACCGTGAGCAACGTACTGCGCAAGCTGGCAACCATCCTGATCACGGTGATCGCGCTGCTGGCCGTTTTCAACACGCTGGGCATCTCCATCCTGCCGTTCCTGGCTACGGCGGGAGTTGCCGGTATCGCGATCGCGTTTGGCGCGCAGTCGCTGGTAAAGGATTTCTTTCGCGGCTTCTTCCTGCTGGCGGAAAACCAGATTCGCCAGGGAGACGTGGTCGAAGTGGCGGGGAAGAGCGGACTGGTCGAAGACCTGACGCTGCGCTACGTGCAGCTGCGCGACTACGAGGGCAACGTGCACTACGTGCCGAATGGCGAGATCGGCGTGGTCACGAGCTCGAGCCGCACGTTTGCGTATGCAGTGGTGGACGTCACCATCGCACTCGACCAGGACATTGCGCCCGTCATCGACTTGATGCGCGAAACGGGAATGCAGCTCCGCGCCAATTCGGAATTCGGCCCCAGGATTCTCGAAGACCTCGACATCGCCGGCATCGAAGCCTGGAACGATCGCGGCATCACGCTGCGCGCGCGCTTCAAGGTGCGGGCGCTGGAGCAGTCGAACGTCAAGCGCGAGTACCTGCTGCGGCTCAAACATGCATTCGACAAGGCGGATATTCAGCAGCCGCGTTCCACCGTCACTTTCGTCGATCGCGGTGGCCCGGCGACGCGGGCGCCGGTGCCCGAGGGTCCACCCGCCTGAAATAGAAAAGGGGTCAGGCACCGTTTGCTAGCAAACGGTGCCTGACCCCATTTTTTCATCAATGGGCGGTGACGGCGCTCTGGGTGGCGGGTCCCGAGCGGCTTGCGCCGCCTTCGCTTTCCCAGCGTTCCTTTTCCAGGCGCTCATTTAGCAGCCGCCGCTGTTCCTCGTCGCGGCGCTGAAGGCGCGCGGCGAAGAATGCCGCCGCCAGGATGGCGATGCCTGCGATACCCAGTACTTTGATGATCTTCATGGTCAGCATGCTGTTCTCCGCGCTGGTCATTTCTGCAATCTCTTCAGTTCGGCGAGGTGCCGTTCGATCGTGGGGAGGGTCTCGCGCGCGAACTTGCGCAGATCCTGATCCTCGCCCGCCTTGGCCTGGGCGCGATACATCGCCACCGAGCGTTCATGCCCCGCGATCATTTCGGCGGTCCACTTCGAGTCGAAGTCGCCGCTCGCGGTGCCCGACGGAGGCGCACCCTGCGCCTGCGGAGCCGGAACCGGCCAGTGTTTGGCCCCGGCAAGCTGCGACAGGCGCGCATTCGCGCCGGTGTGGTCGTTCACGAGCATCTCGGCGATGCGTTTCAATTCGGGTTGCTGCAATTGCGGCAGCGCTTCCTTCGCGGAGTTCACTTCCTTGTAGCCGCTCTCGGTGGCTTTCCTCACGAAGGTCATGTCGTCGATCGGCTTGCCCACTTCAGTGCCGCCCGTTGTCGGGGCGTCGACCGTGGTGGTCTGGTTGGCCTGCATGTCCGCCGCCATGAGCGGTACGAGCGAGGCGCTTCCGGGCGCCAGGGTTTCGCCAGGCGCGAGGGCTGCAGAAGGCAAAGCCTGTTCGGGCAACGGCTGGGCCGGGCCCGCGGCCGGAAGACTGATCGCCCACACCGGCGCCGCCAGAATGCTGATGACTGCAATCAAAGGTAGCGGGGCGCGTTTCATAAGTCCTCCAGATGCAAAGTCGGCCGTCCGGCGGAGTAGTTAGACTCCGCCGGACGGCCCGTCACGCAACCACGGCTATCAGGTCTCGCAGGTGGGCATCACCCTGGCGCGATTGCGTTGTGCCCTTCAGTTCCTAGTTCGTCGGAGCCGGTTCAGCAGAGCCAGCCTGCTTTGCCGCGTCGAGCGTCGCCTGGGCCTGGGCCTTGGCCGACTCATACATGGCCTCCGCCTGGTCCTTGCATGCCTTCTGCGCATCGCTGCTCAGCGTTTCGCACTTTTCCTTGGCGACCTTGCGCTGGCCATCGGCCTGCGCTACCGCCACGTCGTACTCGGCTGCGGCACGATCCGCTGAGCCTTCCTGGGCGACGTCCGCGGCTTCACGACGCTCTTCCGCCACATTCGCCTGTGCGTCCTGGCGCTCTTCCGCGACGTCCGTTGCCGTTTCGTTGGCCGACTCACGTTGGTTGCAGCCGGCGAGCGCACACATGCCCACCGCTGCGGCCACTGCCAATGTCCAGCTGCCCCGTCCTTGCTTATCAAGTGTCTTGGTCACTTTTGAATCTCCTGAGTCCCAAAGGGTTCGAATGGCAATCATTCGTCGGGGGGCATCCTGCACCGATGATCTGGAGCGAACACGCGGACTTGAAGTGGATACTCCGTCAGACGTCACCGACCGCGTGGCGATTACTCCTGCATTCGACGCCGAAAGCAGACAGGTGACTCCTGTCAGCGATCACCCACACGGGTCGGTGTGTCGCTGGCCCAAGATGGCGTGCATCTCCTGACAGTGATGCGCTGCGCCGGGCCCTAAGGTGGCGGGGCACATCACCCTGAACTTGAGAATTGGAGGAGATACATGACCGCCCAGGCAAAGAATTTCGAGAATGGCGCCCGAAACGCCGAATCCACCGTCATCGAACTCAATCGCATCGTCGCGCAGGCCGAAGAGCTGCTGAGGACACTTGGCGAAGAGGGCGGCGCAGCCGTTGAAGCCGTACGCCAGCGCGTGCTGCGCACCGTGAGCCAGGCCAAGGTAAAACTGGCCGATGTGAGCACCCGCGCCCGTGGCGCCGCGAATGAAGCCGCCGAGGTCACTGACCGTTACGTGCACACCAACCCGTGGAAGTCGATCGCCTATGGAGCGGCGGCTGGCGCGGCCGTTGCGCTCATTGCCGCGGCACTGGTGCGTCGCGACTAGTAGCTAGGGAACGCGGCGCCCGGCCCGGCCGGTGCGCCGCCGACCGCAAGCCTCGCTGACGAGGGAAAATGCATGTACGCAACTGTTGCACTGGTCCTGCTGTTTGCCACCGACCCACAACAGGAACTGAAACACGACGTGCCGCAGCCCAGGCAACAAGGCACGCCCACGGATCCGCTGTTCGACAAGGCCTACGTGGCCACCGACGAACCGGCGTTCGTGCTCAGCGTCATCGAAAGCACCCGGCAAGGTGAAGTCGATGCGCGTCTTGCAGCGGAGGAATTGGGCAAGCCCGAACTTCGCGACGCTGCGAAGCGTATCGGGCGCCTGAACGGCTCGACGCGCGCGCGGCTCGAGGTGCTGGCGAAATCCAAAGGCTGGCGCCTGCCCGAAAAGAATCCCGATCGTGCGTCCACGCTGCCGGCGGGTGGCGATTCACGCACGGGCGCCAATTTCATCGTGCAGCAGATTTCGTTTCATGAAAGCACCGTTGCCCAGTTCCGCGCGCAGCTGAATGGCAGCGGCGACCAGGATCTCAAGCGTGAGTTGCGCGAGGCGCTGCCCGGCTATGAGCAGAACCTGGAATTGCTGTTGCGATTGAAGCTCTGAATTGTCTGTCGGACAGAGCCTCGTCCCGTGAGCCGCCCGGCCCAACGGATGACGGCGTAATCCAGCTTCGCATGGCGCGAAGTCCGACGGCGCGATGGCTGGCGATACTGGAATCTTCGCTCCATGCACAGAACTGATCTTGCTCCATTTCACGCGCGCTTTCCGCAGGGGGCAGCGCACACGTGGCTCACGCGCCGCTGGTACTACACCCCGCGCTCACACCGGGCATACAGCGTGCGGCAGATTTCCCCCGGCGATCGTCGCCTGCTGGCGGAGTTTGCAATGACCCTCAGTCAGAACTCGACCGATCGCGAGCTGCCCTGCGTGCAGGATTTGAGCGACATGATGTTCGAGCGCGTGATCGCCGGCGGCGTCGACAACGCCGTGGGCTTTGCAGCACTCGAGAACACCGCGGGCGGAGACCGGGTGATCGGTGTCGCTGCCTATGCGCCGGCGAGCGATGAGAGCGCCAGTTTCAGTCTCGCGGTCGCGCATACGCATCGCGAAGAACAGGTGGGGCGCATCCTGCTTTCCACGCTGGTACGACATGCAAAGCGCGTTTGCGTCCCGCGTCTGACCGGGGAGATGCACTGGTCCAACCGGCCGATGCAGATGCTTGCCTTGTCGATGGGATTCTCGGTCGAGCCCGAGCCGCGCGATCGCAATCTTCGCCGTCTCGTGCTGCCGCTCAAATGAGCCACTAATCAACTACGGGAGGTCGAGTGTCCGAATCCTCAAGCGGCGCCACATTGCAAACCGGTACGCGCGAGATCGAGCAAGTCCGCAAAGGCGGGCGGGTGCTCATCATCGTCGAGAACCTGCCGTGTCCCTTCGACCGGCGCGTTTGGCAGGAAGCGCGAACGCTGGCCGCGGCCGGCTACGTGGTATCGATCATCTGCCCGAAAGCGCCAGGCTATGAAAAAAGCTTCGAGCAGATCGATGACATCGATATCCATCGCCATGCGCTTCCCGCCGAGGCGGACGGGGTCCTGGGTTATGCGCTCGAGTACAGCGTCGCGCTCGCCATGGAATTCTGGCTGTCCCTGAAGATTCTCTTCGGCCGCGGCTTCGACGTGATCCACGCCTGCAATCCGCCGGACACGATCTTTCTCATCGGGGCCTTCTACAAGCTGTTCGGCAAGAAATACGTATTCGACCACCATGACATCAATCCGGAGCTCTACGAAGCGAAGTTCGGCAAGCGCGGCTTCGGCCGCCGGCTGCTCGTGGCGCTCGAGCGCATGAGCTTCAACACGGCGGACATGGTGATTTCCACCAACGAGTCGTATCGCTCCATTGCCATCGAACGCGGCGGGAAGAATCCAAAGGACGTGTACGTAGTCCGGTCGGGGCCGGATCTGTCGCGCATGAAAGTGGTGCCGGCCAATGCCGCGCTCAAGCACGGCCGCAAGTATCTGGTGGGTTATGTCGGCGTCATGGGTAAACAGGAAGGAATCGACCTCCTGCTTCAGGCGGTGCAGCTCATCGTAAAGCAGCTTCTACGCACCGACATTCACTTCGGCCTCGTCGGCGGTGGCACGGAGCTGCCCGCGATGCGCGAGCTGGCCAAACAGTTAGGCGTGTCCGAGTACGTCACTTTCACCGGCCGCGCGCCCGACGCCGAGCTTCTCGAAATGCTGAACACGGCAGACATCTGCGTGAATCCGGACCGCGCCAACGACATGAATGATCGCTCGACGATGAACAAGATCATGGAGTACATGGCGCTCGGCAAGCCGGTGGTGCAGTTCGACCTGACCGAAGGACGCGTGTCGGCGGGCGAGGCGTCCTGGTACGCGCGCCCGAACGACGTCGCCGATCTCGCCAGCAAAATGGTCGCGCTGCTCGGCGACGAAAACCAGCGCATTCACATGGGCGCCATCGGCCGGGAGCGCGTCGAACGCGAGCTTTCCTGGCAACACGAAGCGCCGCGCCTGCTCGCGGCATACGAACAATTGACTGGAGATCGATCATGAAGAAGTTTCTCTTGGCCTGCTGCATCATCATGGCGCTGGCCTGGGCGACCGGCGCGATGGCGCAGGACGCTAACTACACGGTCAAGCCTGGCGACCTGCTGTCCATCAGCGTATGGAAAGAGCCCGACCTGCAGCGGCCGGCACTGGTGCGGCCCGACGGCTCGTTCTCCTTTCCGCTGGTTGGCGAGGTTGACGCCAAGGGCAAGACCGTTGCCGATCTCAACAAGGCCGTGAGCCTGAAGCTTGCCAAGTACATCTCCGACCCGGTCGTCACCGTGTCGATACAGGAGATCAAGGGCAACAAGGTGTACGTCATCGGCCAGGTGAACAAGCCCGGTGAGTTCATCATGAATCCCACCGTCGACGTGATGCAGGCGCTGTCAATGGCCGGCGGTACCACGCCGTTCGCGGCGCTCGGCGACATCACTGTCCTGCGTCGCACCCCGACGGGCAAGCAGTCACTTCCATTCCGCTACAACGACATCATCCGCGGCAAGAGGCTCGATCAGAACATCGATCTTCAGAGCGGCGACGTGGTGGTCGTACCCTAAGTGAGGTACGCAATGAAACACTCAACATTGGTGATGGCGGTGGCCGCCACTCTGGCCAGCGCCCAGGCAGGTGCGGCCCCGTGGGAATGGAATCCCAAGGTCGAAGCCGGATATCTGTACGACGACAACTACCGCCTGGCAACTCCCGGAAGTGAGATCGACGTGCAGGGCCCGATGGTCGACGCCGAACTCGAATTGCGCACGCTCACGCAACAGGGTGAATTCAGTTTCACGCCGCGCGTGCGCGCCACCTATTTTCCCGACGCCTCCGATCTCGACACCGTCGACTACTTCGGCACCCTCAACTGGGAGCACCGGGGCCAGCGCACGCAAACCCGCGTGCGCGGCGAGTTCGCGCAACAGGACATCGTCAACAGCGAGCAGCCCGACGCCGAAGGCGGCGGGGACCTCGGTGAGGGCGATTTCGGCGATAGCGGAATCGCCTTCTTTGACAATCGCCGCATGCGTGCCAGCCTGCGTCCGTCGATGAGCTTCGAACTCTCGCCGCGCCGGGAACTGCAGTTCGACGCTGGTTACACCGACGTCAACTACGAGGAAGAATTCCCCGGCGCGCAGGTGGACTACACCACGGCCGATATTTCCGCCGGCCTTCGCGCACGGCTAAACGAACGGTCCACGCTGACGACGCGCCTTCGCGGCGCGCGCTACGACCTAGACACCGAGTTGCGCGATGTGACGAATGCCTACGGCGCCGAGCTGCAGTGGGATACCACCACGGCTGCCGAGACGCGCACCTATTTTCGTGCCGGCGCGCAGAACGTCGAAGTCACCGGTGGAGATTCGGAAGTCGCCTGGGTCGCCGGTGCGGGTGTGAGTTTCCTCATCGGCCGCAACGAATTGTTTTCCGACCTGTCTCGCAACGTCGGTCCGTCGTCAGCCGGTGTGGTGGTGACGCGCGACCAGCTGCGCGTCCGCTGGACACGCGCCATGACGCCGCGCCTGAGCCTGCTCGCCGGCTTGCGTGGCACGCATGACGAAGACGTCGACCCCGTGTCCACGTTCGTGCCGCGCTCGTACGCCACTGGCGATGTCGGGCTGGAATGGCACTGGCAGGAAGAATTCTCGCTGCGCGCCGCCCTTGACTACACGTGGCAGGAATTCCGCGATGCCGCCTCCGACGCCACATCGAGCGGCGCCATGGTTTCGCTTCTCTATCAACCCCAGCAACGTCGCCGCGCAAGGAACGACTGACAATGGACGCCGATAACAATCCGGAATTTTCTGGCTACATCCACGCGATCGCGCGCCGCAAGGCGCTGCTGTTCGGCGTCGCCATTCCCATCGCGGTGCTCGCCGTGCTGCTCTCGGTTGCGCTGCCCGACGTCTACACGTCATCGGCACTCGTGGAAATCGACGAACCATCGAGCGCGGCATCGCTGTCCGAGGGTTCGAGCGGCGAGAGTTATGCCGACCAGTACGTGCAGAACCTCAAGGGCATCGTGCTGACCGACAGCAACCTGCGGAAAATGATCAAGGAACATGATCTGTATCCCGGCTACGACGACGAAGTCGCGGCGCTCCAGCGCCTCAAGCGCGACATCAGCGTGAGTATCGTGACGACGCCCATTCTCGATCCGCGCACCGGGCGCGAGCGCGAGGTGGTGGATGCCTTCACGTTGTCGTTCGACCATCGCGAGCCGGCGAAAGCACAGAAGGGCGCCGAATGGCTGGTCAGCGCGTTCCTCGCCGAGCACCGTCGCCAGCGCCAGGGGCGCGCGACAAATGCGGCGCAGTTTTATGCGAAGGAAGCAGAGCGCGTGCGTACCCAGGTTGCGGGTCTCGAGTCCAAGCTCGCCGACTTCAAGCGTGCTAACGCCGGACAGCTTCCCGAGCTCACCGAAGTGAACATGTCGATCATGGATCGCACCGAGAGCCAGCTCGAGCAGGTCACGCAGCAAATGAGTTCACTGCGCCAGGAACGCGTGTTCCTCGCTGCGCAGCTCGAACAGACGCGGGCGGCGGGACCGGATGCCGGCAGCGTTCGCCAGCTCGAAGATCAATACAGCCGCATGCGCTCGAGCTACGACGAGAGCCACCCGGACATGGTGCAGTTGCGCCGGCAGATCGACAGCCTGAAGTTCGGCACCAGCGCGGGCACC